>JAYVST010000403.1:0-12885 GCA_043775255.1 Burkholderiales bacterium | reverse complement strand
GACAGGGCGAGCGCCGCAGCGAGATTGACGCAGGTGGTGGTCTTGCCGACGCCACCCTTCTGGTTGGCGACTGCGAATATGCTCGGTTTCATGGGCCTGCCAGCGCAACCGCGACGTCCCGTCGCCGTGCGGCGGCGGTCACCGAATCCGTGCCGCCTTCGGCGTTGAAACAGCGGTTGCGGCCGCTGATCTCGCCGTCATCCCTAGCCGCATACTCCACGCCCGTATCGCGTGTGCACTTGCACTGGAAGACATTGGGTGTCAGCGCAATCCGATGCCAGGTTCCCGGATAGCGTTTCGCATCCAGCGAATCGGCCGTGGCCATCGGCGCCTGCTCGGCCAGTGCAGCCAAGGCCGCAATCAATGCGGCCGCAAAGACAAGACCCAGAGCGACCCTCCGAGCGCACTCAAGCACCTGCGGCCCGCATTACGACGAGATGACGTTCGGCTTCCAGCCCCGGCACCTTGAGCCTGTGCACCTGCTCCATGTGGCATTCGGACGGCAGCTGCGCAATCTCCTCATGCGGGTGCACGCCCTTCATGGCCAACCAACAGGCGCCTTTTGATGGACATTGCTGCGGGGTAGCCGCGAGATGCCGGGTCAGGTGAAAAAACTCGTACAGGTCGGAGAACGCGCGGCTGATGATCTGGCCAAACGGCGCATCTGGCGTATAGGCCTCGACCCGCTCACCACAAACGTCGAGATTGCCCAGCTTCAACTCGATCTGGGCCTGGCGCAGAAAGGCCGACTTCTTGTGGTTGGCATCGAGCACCGTGACCTTCAGTCCGGGCATTGCAGCCTCGGCCCAGATTGCCAGAGGGATGCCCGGCAAGCCCCCCCCGGAGCCCACGTCCAGTAGCTTTCCTGCTTCAATATGCCTTGCGATACTAAGCGAATCAAGCAAGTGATGACTTACCATCTGGTGGCGGTCGCGAATCGCCGTAAGGTTGAATTTGGCATTCCATTTAGCCAGGAGGTCTAAGTAGGCGGTCAACTTGTCGCGCGCCGCACAGGGCATGGCCATACCCAGTGCATCCAATCCGTCTTCCAGGTTCATGCTCACGCTGCCTGCCCCTGGCGCGCTGCACCGGACTTTTTCAGGTGCACCAGCAACAGCGAGATCGTAGCCGGCGTGATGCCCTGGATGCGCGATGCCCGGCCCAAAGTCTCGGGGCGCTGCTGCGCCAGTTTGGCCTGTGCTTCGCGGGTCAGGCCGCGTACCGTGGCGTAATCGAGCGCCGGGGGCAGCAACGTATTTTCCTGCGCGGCCGAACGCAGGACTTCATCGGCCTGGCGGTCGATGTAGCCCTGGTACTTGGCGCGGATTTCCACCTGGGCGGCCACCTGGTCGGCGATGTCGGCATCGAATGCACCAGCGCCGGGGGCAACCGGTTCGGCGCCGAAGGACATGCCCACCAGCGCGTCATAGCCCACCGCGGGGCGCCGTAGGAGGTCCAGAAGGTTGTATTCCCGTTCTATAGCGGTTCCCAGGACTCGCTCTGCTTCGTGCTTTGCAAGTATATGAGGATTTACCCACAGGGATTTGAGGCGCTCGGTTTCGCGTGCCACAGCGTCGCGCTTGCGACAATAAAAGTCCCATTGAACATCACCCACCAGGCCCAATGCGCGGCCGGCTTCGGTAAGCCTGGCATCGGCATTGTCTTCGCGCAGCGAGAGCCGGAATTCGGCCCGACTGGTGAACATGCGGTAAGGCTCGGTGACACCGCGAGTAATGAGGTCATCGACCAGCACGCCGAGATAGGCTTCGCTGCGCGCTGGACACCAGGCATCCCGCCCCTGGACCTTGAGCGCAGCGTTGATCCCCGCGAGAAGTCCCTGCGCGGCGGCCTCTTCATACCCGGTGGTGCCATTGATTTGGCCGGCAAAAAACAAGCTTTCGATGGCTCGCGTTTCAAGCGAAGACTTGAGGCCGCGCGGATCGTAGAAATCGTATTCGATGGCGTAGCCAGGACGCAGGATATGCGCCTTTTCCAGGCCCTTCATGCTGCGCACCAGGCGCAACTGAATGTCGAACGGCAGGCTCGTCGAGATGCCGTTCGGATAAATTTCGTGGGTAGTCAGTCCTTCGGGTTCGAGAAAGATCTGGTGCGAATCCTTGTCCGCGAAACGGTGGATCTTGTCCTCGATCGACGGGCAATAACGTGGCCCCACCCCTTCGATCACGCCGGTGAACATGGGCGAACGATCCAGGCCTGAGCGGATGATGTCGTGGGTTTCGGACGTGGTGTGAGTGATCCAGCAAGGCACTTGCCGCGGGTGCATGTCGCGCCGGCCAAGATAGGAAAACACCGGAGCCGGATCATCCCCCGGTTGCACCGCCAATCCGGAAAAATCGATGGTCTTGCCGTCCAGACGCGGCGGCGTGCCGGTCTTGAGTCGGCCTTGCGGAAGCTGCATTTCCTTCAAGCGCGCGCCGAGCGAACGCGCGGGTGGATCGCCGGCGCGGCCGGCTTCATAGTGAGAAAGCCCGACATGGATCAGCCCGGACAGAAACGTCCCTGCCGTCAACACCACTGAACGGCCGCGAAAATGAACGCCAAGCTGGGTTACCACGCCGGTTACCCGGTCCGCTTCTACCGTCAAGTCATCGACCGCCTGCTGGAAAATGGTGAGATTGGGCTGGTTTTCCAGCCGCGTGCGGATTGCCTGCTTGTACAGGACCCGATCAGCCTGGGCGCGGGTGGCGCGCACCGCCGGCCCCTTGCTGGAATTGAGAATACGGAACTGGATGCCGGCCTCATCGGTGGCGATTGCCATCGCGCCGCCGAGGGCATCGACCTCCTTGACCAGATGCCCCTTGCCGATGCCGCCGATCGAGGGGTTGCAACTCATCGCTCCCAGGGTTTCGATATTGTGGGAGACCAGCAGGGTTCGCACACCCATGCGCGCCGCCGCCAGGGCTGCCTCGGTGCCGGCATGGCCGCCGCCCACGACAATGACGTCGTAGGCGTCCGGATGAGTATGGGAAATCGCGGGCAAGGCGGAGGTTTTGGCTGAGGCAAACGGCCTACGATTATAGATTATTGCCGACAAGCTCCGCATGCCTCAATCACTTGACTGATTGAGCCGGGCGCCTGGGGCGCCGGCTAATCGAGCATTTGGGGGTGTTTCCGGGGTGGGGCGCTTTGTCTGAGTCGCGGATGCCTGGATTGCTGCTTGATTTGGAGCTTGCTTGCTGCGCATAGGTAGGGTTTCATGCTGCGAGCGCGCTTTGTTCCACGTGAAACAATCCCGATAAGCAGCCTGTCGGACTTGGGGTGTCGAAAGCGAATATCTGCCCAGCGATGAAAGTTTTTGCCGCATTCGCCGCCGCAAAAGCCCGGCTATGGGGCAAGAAGGCGGCGAAAAATAGCCCACTGCGGTCGATTTGCTCACCGAAGATTCCCCAGTCCGACAGGCTGTTAGCGAGCCGCAATGCCGGCGCCGCCGTTTCTCATCGCAATGCGCTGTTTGGTGTCTACCACCTTGTTGTTGCGGATGGTCAGCACTTGGAGTTCCTTCTGCTCCTTGTTTTGTACCAGGAGTGTCTTGCTGTCGGCCGAGAACGCAATGCCCTGGGTCCAGACGCCGGTCTCGACTTGCGAGCTGTAAATCAGCTTCTTGCCGACGACCTTGAAGAGCTTCAGCAGCCCGAGCGGGTTGTAGAACGGTGACGCCAGCGGCTTGTTGCTGCCGTTCATCACCGTCACCGCCACCCACTTGCCGTCCGGACTCATGGCAATGCCTTCCGGCGTTTGGCCCACCGTGACCGTCTCGATCACCCGTACCGGCTTGGCCTTCATGTCGATCAGGCTGATGGTGTCGGCGTCACCCTGCCCGCCGCCGATATTCGCCACTACCGCTAAGTCACCCTTGGTGGAAATCTCGATGCCATACGGGCGCTGGCCCGGAAACATGTCGCGTTTGGTGTATTCGGCCTTGTCGCGATCGATTGCCACTACCGAAATCCGGCTGTCGCCGTCACGGGTGACCAGGGCCGTGGCGCCGTCCGGCGTGATGGAAATGCCGCTCGGGCCGGACTTTGGGTTGCCGAAATCGACCTTGCCCAAGGCCGTCAGCGTCTTGCCGTCGATCGCAAAGACCGAAACCGTCCCTTCTTCGCGATTGGCCACCAGGGCGATGTTGCCTCTGGGTCCGATGGCCACCCCGGCCGGGCCGCGCCCGGTCTCGACCGTGCCTATGACCGTCGGCGGGCTCGCCTTGAGGTCGATGATCGACATCCGATTGTCGGGGATCTGCTTGGTCGGATCGGCCGGATCGAGCTTCATATTGGCCGTCACCAGCGCAATCGAGCGATCCGGCGCTATCGCCACCGAGGACGGCGGGCCGACGATCGAGGTTGGCACCTCGATTTCGTGCAGCAAACGGGGCGGCCGCGCCCCGAGATCGATGATCGCCACGGTATCCGGATTGTTCGGCACAGTCTTCACCACGCCGTTGTCCAGACGCACCTTGCCGTCGTTGGCCGACACCGCGATTTGCGCCATGGCCGAAGTTGCGAGGCTTGCCGACAACGCGGCAGCCGTCATGGTCTTTTTCATGTGATCCCCTGTTCCACGTGAAACATGCGCCAGCCGGATTGCCGACACTCGATAACCCGCAAGTATGCGCGCACCGACGCGTGCGGCAAAGCACCACGCGCATCCGATTTTCCCGCAGCTACCGATTTTCCCGCAGCTACCGATTTGCCCGTAGCTATCGATTTGCCCGTAGCTATCGATTGGAAGTCGCTCAGCAACAAAAAAGCCGCCCAAGGGCGGCCCTTTGCACGCCGCCCTGCGCCTCACGCGGCCAAGCGCCGTTCCAGCCCTTGCCGGCTGCTCAACAACTCAGCCGGAACAAATCCTTCGAGTCTCTTGAACAGCTCATCATGCATCAAAAGCTCAGCGGTCCATTGCGCCCGGTCAATGGCGGCGACGTTGTCAAATTTCTGAGTGTCGAATGCCAGCCCCTGCCAATGCAAATCTGCGTAGTCGGGCGCATACCCGAGGGCAGTCTTGTTCGCGTGCGCGCTGCCGGCGCAACGCTCAACCACCCACCTGAGCACCCGCATGTTGTCGCCAAACCCCGGCCAGACAAACTTGCCCTGGGCGTTCTTGCGGAACCAGTTGACCTGGAAAATTCTCGGCGGCTGGCTGACGCTGCGGCCCATTTTCAACCAGTGGCTGAAGTACTCGCCCATGTTGTAGCCGACGAATGCGATCATCGCCATCGGGTCGCGCCGCACTACGCCCTGCTTGCCGGCGATGGCCGCCGTGGTCTCCGAGCCCATCGTCGCCGCCTTGTAGACGCCGTCCTCCCAGTCGAACGCTTCGGTCACCAGGGGCGTAGTGTCGGACCGGCGGCCACCGAACAGGAAGGCCGAGATCGGCACACCATTCGGATCATCCCATTGCGGGTCCAGCGACGGGCAGCGGGTGGCCGGAACGGTAAAGCGCGAATTGGCATGGGCCGCCGGACGCCCGCAGCCGCGCGTCCAGGGCCGGCCCTGCCAGTCAGTCAGATTCGCCGGCGCCTCGTCGCTCATGCCCTCCCACCAAACGTCGCCATCGGGCGTTTCGGCCACGTTGGTGAAAATGGTGTCGCGTTCGACAGCCGTCATGCAATTCGGATTGGTGTGGTAATTGGTGCCCGGGGCGACCCCAAAGTACCCCGCTTCCGGATTGATCGCGTAGAACTTGCCGTCCGCATTGGGCTTGATCCAGGCGATGTCTTCACCGATGGTGGTGACTTTCCAGCCCTCGAACCCGACTTTCGGCGGCACCAGCATAGCGAAATTGGTTTTGCCGCAGGCCGACGGAAAGGCGCCGGTCACATAGGTTTTTCGACCTTGCGGGTCGGTCACGCCCAGGATCAGCATGTGCTCGGCCAGCCAGCCTTCGTCGCGCGCCATCACCGAGGCGATGCGTAACGCAAGGCACTTTTTTCCCAGCAGCGCGTTGCCGCCGTAGCCCGAGCCGTAACTCCAGATCTCGCGCGTTTCCGGATAGTGGACGATCCACTTCTGGTCATTGTTGCAGGGCCAGCGCACGTCGGCCTGGCCCGCTTCCAGCGGCAGCCCGACCGAGTGCATGCACGGCACGAAATAGCCGTTCTCGCCCAGAACGTCGTATACCGCGCGACCCATGCGGGTCATGATGCGCATGCTCACCACCACATACGGCGAGTCCGACAACTCGACCCCTATCTGCGAGATATGGGAGCCGAGCGGGCCCATCGAAAACGGCACCACGTACATGGTGCGGCCGCGCATGCAGCTTTCGAACAGGCCCTTCATGGTCGCGCGCATCTCCGCGGGGGCAACCCAGTTGTTCATCGGCCCGGCCGCTTCCCGGGTGGCTGAACAGACGAACGTGCGCTCCTCGACCCGCGCTACATCGTTCGGGTCGGACAAGGCCAGATAGGAATTCGGCCGCTTGACGGCATCGAGCTGCTTGAGCATTCCGCTGGCGCACATTTCGGCCATCAGCCGATCATTTTCTTCCCGGCTACCGTCACACCAGACCACCCGGTCGGGCTTGGCCAATGCGGTCATCTGATTGACCCAGTCAACCAGTTTGGCGTTGCGTACGTAAGCTGGAGCGGCCGACTTGAGAACTGCGTTCATGGGCGATTGATCCCTGATGCTAGACGCTCGTCTCGTGCCAGCGCTGGTCGCGCTCGCTGCCGGGCGGGGGCAGCCGGGAAAGGTCTTCCCATCAGGCTGCCCGGTTTGAAAGAGGCGCGCACGATACCACACAACATGAGGCTGCTACTACGCCTGTGCAACAATGTTTCACATGATGAAAAGGAGATTTTGCAGCTGTGTGACGCAAGTCACCCGGAAGGCGAAAATCCGCGCAAAAAAGAGTCTGTGACCAACGCCGGACACGCCGGAAAACAATCCCAACCTATCGCGATCCCGCTCTGCGGCCCGTATCCGGACCGCTATCCGGCCAAAGCATAGGTGGTTGTCACATGCGCGGCCACCCGTTCATCGCCCACCGCGCGCATTTCGACCTCGCCGAACACCAGGGTGCGGCCCGGCTTGATCACTCGCGCAACGATCGCCACATCCGACCCGGCAATGGCGCGCATGAAACTGGTGTTCTGCGACACCGTCGCCATCGGCCGGAACCCGCCCAGCGCCGACGAGATCGCGAGCACCATGGCGGTATCGGCGGCACTCATCAGCGCCTGCCCGCAAATAGTGCCGCCGACCCGTGCCAGGGCAGCGGAAAACGGCATGCGCAAGCGCACCTCCCCGTCTTCGCACGCTTCGACCTTGATCCCCAGGTCTTGCACCCAGGGGGCAAATTTTTCGGCCAGGATTTCCTGCGCTTCTCGCGGCGTCATGCAACTACCCTCCGATCATGTACCCGGGTCCTCATACCGCGCCGCACGAAGATGCGATTCACGAGCCCACTCTACAAAGCTACCACCACCAGTGCAAAATAGAACGCCGTGAACACCGGGACGCCAATCAAGCATCCCTCACTCGCAACATCCCTCATTCCGGCTTGATCTTTGCCGTGCGCACCACCTTGCCCCATTTATCCGACTCGGACTCGATCAGCTGCGCGAACTCCTGCGGTGTGCCGCCGCCCACTTCATTGCCCTGCGAGGTGATCTTCTCGCGCATGTCAGGCTCCTTCAACGCCTTGTTCACCGCCTCGTTGAGCTTTGAGATGATCGCCGCCTGCGTACCCCTTGGCACGATCACACCCTGCCAGTTGAGCACCTCGACTGCCGGAAACCCCGCCTCGGCGAACGTCGGCACCTGCGGAAACTGCTGCAGCCGCGCCTTCGCGGTCACCGCGAGGGGTCGCAGCTTCCCACTGGCAATCGACGGCGCGGCCGCATACATCTGCTCAAACATCATCTCCACGTTGCCGGCCATCAGGTCGGTGGTGGCGGGCGACCCGCCCTTGTAGGCCACGCTGATCATGTCGATGCCGGCCGACTGCTTGAAGAGCTCTGCCGACAGATGATGCGAGCCGCCGATGCCGCCATTGGCGACCGTCAGCACGCCGGGCCTGGCCCGGGCGGCCGCCACCACGTCCTGCACCGTCTTGTAGGCCGACTTCGGATTGACCATCAGCACCAGCGGACCGCGCTCGATCAGCGTCACCGGCATCAGGTCCTTTTTCGGATCGAACGGCATGCTCTTGAACATCGCCGAATTGACCGCCAGCGGCGCGAAGTTGCCCATGCCGATGGTGTAGCCATCCGGCGCCGCCTTGGCGATGGCGTCGGTGCCGATGTTGCCCCCGGCGCCGGCCTTGTTCTCGACGACGACCGGTTTTCCCAGGATCGCCGCCAGTTTCTGCGCCACCTGCCGGCCACGAGTGTCGCCATTGCCACCGGCCGCATATGGAACGATGAAAACGATGGTTTTCAGCGGATAGTCCTGCGCCTGCGCCGACCACGGTGCGCAAATGCCGGCGACTGCGATCAGTAACGCCCGCACGTCGCGCATGGCTACGAATGTCATGTCGCTGTTTCCTTCAGTTGCGTGTTTTGCCCGACCAGCCGCGATTTTCGCGGGATCCAGCGCCGGCGTCACTTGCCAATGCAAAACCGCCCGAATATCTCTCCCAGAAGATCATCGGCCGAGAATGCCCCGGTGATGGCATTGAGTGCGTCTTGCGCGGCGCGCAAGTCTTCGGCGAGCAATTCCAGCGCCGGAACGGCCGCAGCCATCTGCGCCTGCGCGGCGCCGATCGCCGCACCCGCCCTGGCCAGCGCCGCTAGATGCCGTTCGCGCGCGATCACCACGTCCTCGCCCGCGCCGTCCAACCCAGCGCGACCAAGCAACTCCGCGCGCAGCAGGTCGAGGCCGGCGCCGGTCGTGGCCGAAAGCCCGATCGCATCGCTCGACCGGTATGGCAGGGTGTCCGCCATGTCGATCTTGTTGACCACCCGCAAGAGCGGCACGCCAGCGGGGAAGGTCACGGCAAGGGCCCGGTCCTGCGCGGTCTCGCCGCTCGCCTCGACCATATGAAGCACAAGATCGGCGCGGCCGATCTCGCGCCGCGTGCGCTCGATGCCGATGGCTTCGACTTCGTCGTCTGTGTCGCGCAGGCCGGCGGTGTCGATCAGGTTGAGCATCATGCCCTGCAGCGAAATCGCCCGGTGCACCGTGTCGCGCGTCGTGCCCGCAACGGCTGTGACGATTGCAGCATCTTCGCCCGAGAGCGCGTTGAGCAAGGAGGACTTGCCTACATTGGGCCGGCCGGCCAGCACGACGGTGAAGCCGCTGCGCAGGCGCGCGCCCTGCCGGCCGCGGCGCAACAGTCCGGCCACTGCCTGTGCAATCGCCGCGAGGCGCGCACGCGCATTGGCCCGCTCGAGGAAATCGATTTCCTCTTCCGGAAAATCCAGCGTCGCTTCCACCAGCGCGCGCAGTTCCACCAGCTGGTCACCCAGGCCCGCCACTTCGTTCGAGAACGCGCCGTCGAGTGAGCGCATGGCGGCGCGCGCGGCGCGGGCGGACGCCGCTTCGATCAGGTCTGCCACTGCTTCGGCTTGCGCCAGGTCAATCTTGTCGTTGAGAAACGCGCGGCGGGTGAATTCACCGGGGTCGGCGAGCCGGCATCCAAGCGCCATGCAGCGCCGCAAGAGCAGTTCCTGCACTACCGGGCCGCCATGGCCCTGTAACTCGACAACATCTTCGCCGGTATAGGAGCCGGGGCCGGCAAACAGCAGGGCGATGCCGCGGTCGATCACCGCGCCGGATGCGTCACGGAAAGCGCCGAGCGCGGCATGGCGCGGCACGCTCTCCCGACCCAGAACCGCGCGCAGCACGGCCCGCGCGCCCTTGCCCGAAATCCGGACGACGCCGATACCGCCCCGCCCTGGCGCGGTGGCGATGGCGGCGATGGTGTCGTGCTCGTGCGTCATGGACCGCACAGGATAAGCCAGCCCGAGGTCGAACAACGGCCGGACCTGGCGGCCGGCATAGTCCGCCTGCTCTCTGGCGTTAAGCCTTCTTCTTTTTCTTGTCGGGATCGGCGCCGGATTCGATCATGCGCGTGATCTGCCATTGCTGCGCGATCGAAAGGATGTTGTTGACAACCCAGTAGAGCACCAGCCCGGCCGGAAAGAAGAAGAAGAAGACCGAGAACACCACCGGCATGATCAGCATCATCTTGGCCTGGATCGGGTCGGGCGGGGTCGGGTTCATCTTGGTCTGGATGAACATCGATACGGCCATGATCACCGGCAGGATGTACCAGGGGTCCTGCGCGGAGAGGTCGGTGATCCAGCCGTAGAACGGTGCGTGACGCATCTCGAAAGTGGCCAGCAGCACCCAGTAGAGCGCGATGAACACCGGGATCTGCACCACGATCGGAACGCAGCCGCCCAAGGGGTTGATCTTCTCTTCCTTGTACAGCTCCATCATCGCCTGGTTCATCTTCGTGCGGTCGTTGCCGTGGCGTTCGCGGATCTGGGTCATGCGCGGCGTTACTTTCTTCATCCGCGCCATCGACTTGTAGGAAGCCGCCGAAAGCGGAAAGAACGCCGCCTTGATGATCACCGTCAGCGCGATGATCGCCAGGCCCCAGTTGCCGAGCATCGAATGCAGCCATTTGAGCAGCCAGAACATCGGCTGCGCGATGATGGTGAGCCAACCGTAGTCAACCACCAGGTCGAGCCCTGGCGCGAGTTCCTTGAGACGGTCCTGGTCCTGCGGGCCGACGTAGAGTTTGGCGGCGAAACTGCCTGTCGCACCCGGCGCGATGGTGCCGACGGCGATGATCGCGCCGGCCGAATAAAGGTTCTCCGCAACCTTCTTGCTATAGAACTCACGCTTTGCCGTGCCTTGGGGCAGCCATGCGGTGGCAAAGTAATGCTGGATCATTCCCACCCAGCCGTCCGCGCCGGCCTTGACCGGCACAGCCTTGTTCTTTTCGACGTCCGAGAAGTCCTGCTTGTGGAACTTCTCCGTATCGGTATAGAACACCGGTCCGGTGAAGGTCTGCAGGAAGGCCGAATCCCCCGCCGGCGCCTTGCCGTCACGCAATAATTGGAGGTAGACCGACGGCGCGATGGGTGCGGCCCCGCCGTTGGAAATCTCGTGGGTTACATCGATCGCATAAGAGCCGCGGTTGAAGGTGTATATCTTGGCCACCTTGACGCCGTTTTGCAATGCCTCCAGGCGTAGCGTCAAGCGTGCCTGGCCGGCCTGGAGTTCCAGTTCGCCCTGCGGCAGGCTGTAGGTCGTCTTGTGGGTCGGCAGCTCCACCCCCTGGGCCAAGACGCCGGTCTGGGCGAAATAGTTGTGCTGGCCCAGGAGAATGAAGTTCTTGTTCTTGTCCAGCGTGTCCTTGTGCTGGGTCAGTTCGACATAGCGCAGGTCGCCGCCCTCGGCGCTGATGTCGGCCAACATCACGTCGGTCTTGACGCGGATCTTCGCTCCCGGCGCTGCCGCCGGGGCCGCCACAGGCGCTGCGACCCCGGGCACCGCACCGGGAACTGCCGGCGCCGGCAGGGGTTGGCTGGGTTGCGGAATGCCCGCGTCCTTCACCGGCGCACCTGCAACAGCGGCAGGTGGCGCGTTGAGTTTGGCCTGCTGTTTTTGCCAGGCGTCCCACAGCATGACCAGAGAAAACGAAAAGATGAAAAAAAGGATCAGTCTGCGCGTATCCATTGCCACTCGATTCAGTTCAGTGATGCAGCCCGTCGGGCTGCGCCGGGCGTCAGGTTAAATTGCTTCAGCCGCGCCGCGGCGGCACCGGATCGAAACCCCCGGGATGCCACGGATGGCAGCGGCAAATCCTGCGTACGCCGAGCCCGCTGCCCGCAAAGGCCCCATGCTCGCGAATCGCCGCAGCCGCATAGGCCGAACAGCTCGGCTCGAAGCGGCAATGACGACCCAGCATCGGGCTAAGCAGATATCGATAGGCCCCGATCAACCCCAGCAAGAGAAACTTCACGCACGCTCCTGTCTGCCGCTTGCGCCGCAGCGGGCGAAAAGCGCCGAAATCTCGGCGAATTGTTCGGCCCGCCGAAGCGCGCGTATGTCCGCACTCACCCGGAGGACTACCTCGATGCCGATCGCGGCATTGTCTTGCGAATCCTCGCAACACAGGCGAAAAGCCTCGCGCGCGTGACGCTTGACCCGGTTGCGGCGAACGCTGTTGCCCGCCAGTTTTTTCGACACCACCATCCCGAGGCCGGCTGCGTCGGCCACGCGCCAGAAAAGTGAAAAATGCGGGCTGCGGGCGCGTCGGGGACTCTTCAGTAGCGCTGCGAAGTCCGCGCTTCCTAGGCGTCGCGGAGAGCCGGTTCTGCGCGCAGCGCCGACCAATCCGTTCAGACCGCGAGACGCTTGCGACCCTTGGCGCGGCGCGCACGGATAACCGAGCGCCCACCCTTGGTTTTCATGCGCACCAGAAAGCCGTGGGTGCGCTTGCGTCGAACAACGGAAGGTTGGTAAGTGCGTTTCATGATGTCTCCGAAAGGCGCGAGTGGCCCGGTAAATTGCCGAAAATTGCGTAAAACCCGTCATTAAACAATAATTTCTCTTTCGACGTCAAGGTTGTGGGCCGCTCCAGCCTGTGGATAACCTGCGTCAAAACGGTTAAAATTACGTGGTCGTTTCGCCCAAAACTTCGCCCAAAACATCGGCAAGAAAAAACCGGGTGAACTTGAGCTTCCGTAACAAGCGGTCAGGGGCACAAAAAAACCTCGTCCGCACCCCGAACCTGATCCCTTGAAACTGGCCGGCTTCAACTCCGGCACGGCCTGTCCACATGTCGCTTGCGTCGCCAGCAGAACCCGAAACCGAACCGGCGACGACCGGTTTGCCCGACGAGTTCTGGTCAAGATGCATCGAGTTGTTTCAGGCTGAACTGCCGCGCCAACAGTTCGAGACCTGG
>JAYVST010000402.1:0-2969 GCA_043775255.1 Burkholderiales bacterium | reverse complement strand
CGGCACTGCGCCAGCGCGATGCCATGAAAATACCTGCGCCGATCAGGAGGATGCCGACGGCGTGGTAGGCGTAGAAGCGCTCGCCCAGAAACCCGACCGCGAGCATGATGCCCATCAAGGGCATCATATGCGCCGAATGCCCGGCCCGCGCCGCACCGATCAGTTCGATCGCGCGGTTGAAAAACAAGTAGGCCACCAACGAGGGCAGAACCGCGGTGTATGCGATTGCCGCCCAGGAAGTCCAGCCGCCGCGGATCACCGCGCCCTGCGCGATTTCCCAAGCATAGGCCGGCAGCATCATCACCACACCCAGACCCATCGCCGCCACCAGAAAGCTCATCGGATGCACTGCCGGCCTGCGTCGCAGCAACGGCGCATAGACCGAGTTGATCACCAGCGCCACGAGGATCCAGGCGTCGCCGCGATTGAGCGACAGGTGCAGGAGGGTATCGAGCGATCCGCCGCTGGCGATCGCCGCGACGCCGGCCAGCGATACCGCGATGCCCAGCGCCTGGGCCGCGTTCGGCCGCTCGCCGAACAGCGCATACGCCCATACCAGTATCACCACCGGGATCACCGACTGCAGCAACAGCACATTGACGGCGGTGGTGTATTGCAGACCGATGTAGCACATCGTGTTGTAGGTCGCGATGCCGGTGAAGGCAAGTACCAACATCAGGCGCCATTGCGCGACCAGTTGCGGCCAATCGCGCCGCAGGTGGGGCCAGGCGAAGGCGAAGCCCAGGACGAACGCTCCGGTCCAGCGCCAGAACGCGAGCGTCACCGGCGGCACCTGACCTGCAACGGCGCGCCCGACGACGATGTTGCCGGCCCAGAACAGGTTGACTAAGACCAGGAGGCTCCATGCGGACGACCAAAGGCGCGCGGCGTGCTTCTTCAACACCGTAACACCGCAGGCCGGGCGTTCGGACCGGTGCCGGCCTGGCCCGGCCGCGTGAGTCGGCTGCACTCAATTGCGATCTGTCGGCCGGCACCGCTTTCAGACCTCACGCCGCATCCAGTCCTTGATGATTTCACGCGCCGCGTTCAAGCCCGGCGCGCCTGTGACGCCGCCGCCCGGATGCGCGCCCGACCCACACAGGTACAGCCCCTTGATCGGCGTGCGGTAGTCCGCGTAGCCCAGCATCGGCCGGCTGGCGAACAACTGCTCTAACGACAGGCGGCCGTGAAAGATGTCGCCATCGGTCAGGCCGAAGGTGCGTTCAAGATCGAGCGGCGTCAATACCTGGCGCGCGATGATGGCGGCCTTGAAGTTGGGCGCGAAGCGGGTCACCGCTTCGATGGCCAGGTCGGCGGCGGCTTCGCGCTCGTCGTCCCACGAGCGGCCGGCGGGCAACTGCGGGGCGAAGTACTGGCAGAACAGCGACGCGACATGCAGGCCCGGCGGCGCCAGCGAATCGTCAAGCGTGCTGGGGATGAGCACCTCCACCACCGGCGCGCACGACATGCCGTCGGCCCTGGCCTGCACGTGCGCCTGTTCCATGTAATCGAGCGAAGGCGCAATGATGATGCCGGCGCCATGGTGCGCCTGCTGCGCCGACCCGAGGCCGCAAAAGTCCGGCAGCTCCGACAAAGCGACGTTCATTCGCAGCGCCCCGGACCCGGTCTTGAATCGCTCGACGCGGGTGCGGAAATCGGCATCGAGGTGCTGCGGGTCGACGAGGCTTCTGTAGAGCAGCTTCGGGCCGACGTTGGCGGCGACCAGCCCGGCCTCGAGTTCGTCGCCGTTGGCCAGCACCACGCCATGGGCGCGGCCATTGGCGACCTTGACCTTTGCCACCGGTGCGTCGATGGAGATCTCAACGCCGAGGCGCGTCGCTTCCTGCGCCATCGCCTGGGTGATCGCTCCCATGCCGCCGATGGCATGGCCCCAGGCCCCCTTGACGCCGTTGACCTCGCCGAAACAGTGATGCAATTGCACGTAGCCGGAGCCCGGCGCGTAGGGCGAGGCGTAAGCGCCGACGATGGAATCGAAACCGAGCACGGCCTTGATCGGCGCGGACTCGAACCAGTCGTCGAGGATCTCGCCGGCGCTGCGCCCGAACAGTTCGATCAGGTCGCGCTGCGCCGCAACCGGCAGGCGTTTGATGCGCAGCGCCGCGCGCAGGGTCGCGACGACGCCGCCGATGCCGCCATTGGGGTCCGGCGGGGTCACCAAAACGAGCCCGCGCAATGCAGCCGCCAGACGCTCGAGCATGGCGTAGTAGTCCGGCAGGCGCTCTGCGTCGCGCGCCGAATACCGGCGTACCTCGGCTTGCGTGTCCTCAGGTTTCGGGCCGACACGCAGGGCATCGCCGTTTTCCAGAGGCAGAAAATTCGCCATCGGCCGAAACACCACGCGCAGCCCGTGGCGCGCCAGTTGCAGGTCGGAAATCACGCGCGGATTGAGCAGGCTCACCGTGTAGCTGGCCACCGAATTGCGAAAGCCGGGATGGAACTCCTCGGTGACGGCGGCGCCGCCGACGACATGGCGCGCCTCCAGCACCCGCACCTTCATTTTGGCGCGCGCAAGGTAGCAGGCGGTGGTCAGGCCATTGTGGCCACCGCCGATGATCAGGGCGTCGTATTTCATGAAGACAGGATTGAAAAAGAAGCGGGCTCAGTTGCGCGACGTAAGGGGTGCGTCGTCGGTGCCGGCTTCAACGACCGGTGCGGGATGCGTATTGTCACGCGGCGCCTCTTCGATGGGCTCTTCGGCGGTCTCGGCCACCACCGCATCGGGCGCGAGAAATCCGCCAGACTGGTGGCGCCACAGCTTTTCATAGTGGCCGCCTAGTCGCAGCAGTTCTTCATGCGATCCCTGCTCGACGATACGCCCGGCATCGAGCACGATCAGGCGGTCCATGCGCGCGATGGTAGACAAGCGATGCGCGATGGCGATCACGGTCTTGCCGGCCATCAGGCCCAGCAATTGCTCCTGGATCGCCTTCTCCACCTCGCTATCGAGC
>JAYVST010000401.1:0-3036 GCA_043775255.1 Burkholderiales bacterium | reverse complement strand
GTACACAATTGATGACTGAGGTGGACTATGGATTATGTAACCGTTCGCGAGCTCCGCGCCGAATCCGGCAAGGTGTGGAAGCGCGTCGAGGCCGGCGAGGAGATCGTCGTCACACGCAATGGCAAGCCTTTCGCGCTTTTGTTGCACACCGAGCCGAACGAAGTGGAAGCGACTCTGCGTGCTCACCGCGCCGCGCGCTTCGGCGCCGTGCTCGAGCGCATCCAGAAGCGCGCAAAGGAGAAAGGACTAGACAAAATCACGGCCAAGGAAATCGAGGCCGAGATCGCCGCCGCACGCAAAGACCGCCAAACCGCCAATGTCAAGCCTCGCCGTCGTTGACACCAATATCCTCGTGTCCGCGCTGCTCAAGCGAGATAGCATCCCCGACACGGTGGTGCGGGCGGTTCGCGACGGCGCTCTGTCGCCGGTGGTATGTGCCGAAATTGTCGACGAATACATCGATGTGTTGCATCGGCCACGATTTGGCTTCCTTGAACGCGACGTGACGGAGCTTCTTGACTTGTTCGCGGCGCAGGCGCGCTGGATTCACATCACGCCGTATCTGCCCGTACTGAAACTGCCCGACCCTGCGGACTGGCCCTTTATCGCCGCCGCATTGGCCGCTGACTGCCCGGTGATTACGGGCAACGTGCGGCACTTTCCGAAGCGGATCGGCGTGGAAGTCATGACGGCGCGGCAGTGGGTGGAACGCGCCCGGTAACATCGCGCGTGCGCCCATTGCGGTCGTCTACTATTTCATGACACCGAGGCAAACAGACCACCGCCCATGTTCCGTGTACGTCCGAGCATCACCGGGCCGAAGATAGCGACCCGAAAACACAGTCGAAGGCATGGGGCTCACAGATGGGTCTGAAAGCAGGCTCGGCCGCCGGTCAATCCTTGAGACTCGCTCCCGACGTGCTGTGGCGATGTGCATTCGCCGCCCGTTGAGCGGCAGGCGATGTAGCATGCATGTTCAGCAAAAACTTCAAACCAGCAGGAGACAGGAAGTGCGCTTCCCCATCGGCACCCAAGTTCCCTTCAAGGGTTCCGGCGACTCTCTCACCGAGGTGATCGCCGGAAAGAACGACTTCTACACCAGCATGCGGCGCAAGTCTGGATTTCCGGCGCCGCCGCGCATTGAAGGGGAATGACGCACATGGTCACACTCGAAGAACTGGCGGGGCACTGGACTCTCGTGTCCTTCCTCGAACAGAAGGCGGACGGACCCTGGTTCGACGCGCTCGGGGCCGGCGCGAAAGGCTGCATCAGCTATTGGGATTGCGGCCGCATGCAGGTGCTGATCGGCTCGCCGGAGCGGCCGCGCTTCCGCGGCGAATGGTCGGTGATCGCGGACGCCGACAAGGCCGCCTGCCTCGACCGCATGGTGGCTTATTCCGGGCGCTTCTCGATCGACGGCGAGCGCGTCCGGCACCATGTGGAGGTGTGCTGGATCCCCAACTGGGAAGGGCGCGACCTGATCCGGCTGGCAAGCTTTCCGGCGCCTGATCGACTGCTGCTGCGCACTGAGGCCGCCACGGATGGCCGGCCGCGGCCCATGCAGGAAGTGTTGTGGCAGCGTGCCCGCGCCGCCGCTTGAGGGCAGACGATGTAGCATGGTCGTTCACCAAAAACTACAAACCCGCAGGAGACAAGGAATGCGTTTTCCCACCCACCACCTCGTGACCCTGGCGCTCGCCGCCGTTCCGCTGGCCGGCCTGGCGCAGGCGCCGGCCTGGCCGGCCAAACCGATCCGCGTGATCGTGCCCTTCGCGGCCGGCTCCGCCACCGACACCATCGCGCGCAGCATGACCGAGCGCCTCTCGAAGCAGTTGGGCCAGCCGATGATCATCGAAAACCGGCCCGGCGCGGGTGGCACCATCGGCGCCGCCGCGCTGGCCCATGCCGAGCCCGACGGCCATACGCTGATGGTGCATTCGAACTCGCATACCGTCACGCCCTTCACCTACCGCAACCTGAGCTACGACCCGATACGCGATGTCGCCGGCGTGATTCCGCTGGCCGGGGTGCCGATGGTGCTGGTGACCTCGCCCGCAAAGGGCATGCGCACCCTGGCCGATCTTGTGCGCACGGCCCGCGCCAAGCCCAACTCAATCAACTATGCCTCGGCCGGTACCGGCGGCGCCACCCATCTGGGCGCCGAGCGCTTGCGCCTGTCGGCCGGCTTCACCGGCACCCACATTCCCTTCAAGGGTTCCGGCGACGCGCTCACCGAGGTGATCGCCGGAAGGGTGGACTTCTACTACAGCCCGATCGGTCTGGCGCAACCTTTTCTCAAGGCCGACAAGCTGGTGGCATTGGCCGTCAGCAGCGCCACTCGCTCGGGCGCGCTGCCGGATGTGCCCACCACCATCGAGGCGGGATTTCCGAATACCGACTACGGCGTGTGGATCGCCATGTTCGCGCCGGCGAAGACGCCGCGCGCCATCCTGGGCCGCGTCAACGAGGAAAGCGCCAGGGCCTTGCGCGGCCCGGAGCTGCGCGAGAAGTACGGCGCCCTGGTGATGGAAAACATGATCATGTCGGTAGACGAGTTCGAGGCTTTCCTCAAGCGCGACTTCGACATCAACGAGGCGCTGGTCAAGGCGGCCGGCATTCAATCCAACTGAGCGCCCGACCGGGGCCCACCTTGGGACCCGCCCGCAAACCCATCCCAGCACGGACCCTGCCATGAACCCGATCGAAGCCGATCAATTCCGCACCGAGGTGCAGCGCTTTTGCCGCGAGAAGTTGCCTGCGGCCCTGGTGCACAAGGTGATGAACAATCTGCTCCTGGAGAAGGCGGATTATGTGTCCTACCTCAAGCTCCTCGATGCCGAAGGCTGGGTGGTCGGCCACTGGCCGCGCGAATACGGTGGTTGCGACTGGACGCCTTTGCAGCGCTTCATTTTCGATGAGGAAACCAGCGCCGCCGGCGCGCCCTGGCTGATCCCCTTCGGTATCAATTTCGTCGGGCCCATCCTCTATACCTTCGCATCTCCGGCGCAGAAGGCGCGCTTCCTGCCGCGCATCCGC
>JAYVST010000400.1:0-2703 GCA_043775255.1 Burkholderiales bacterium | reverse complement strand
TTCACCATTGGAGCGCCAGTCGACGCAGACTTCGGCGGCGTCACCTTGCCGGCACGATAGTTCTTGAGCGCCGACTCCATGCGCGCCTCGCGCGTGTTCGTCGGTGCGGGTGCGGCAGCGAACGCGAGCGACGAGGCGCCCAGAAGGCTGGCCACAAGCATGTAGGTCAAGGTCCGCATGGTCGATCTCCTTTGTGTGACGTGACATGGTGCAAGCGCACCATGTCGATCCTTAACGCGGTTTTGCCGGGATCGGTTGACCAACTGCACCAGACCGTGCCGCGAGACGGGGTGCGACAATCGCGCCCATGGTCCGCCGTTCCGTCTTCGCACTGGTCGCCGTATCTCTCGCGTTGGGCGCCGCGCTCGCAGCCTGGTTCAAGCATGCCCCCAGCGTGCCCGCATTGGCCGTGCAGGTCGCCCCACTGGTGCGCACGCTGCAATTCTCGGCGCGCGTAGCAACACTGTCGCGCGTCGATGTCGGCAGCACGCTGACCGGACGTGTAGCCCAGGTGGCCGTGGTCGAAGGCGCCCAGGTGAAGGAAGGCGAGCCGCTGGTCCGCCTCGAAAGCGACGAATTGGGTGCCGCATTGGCGCAGGCCGAGGCAAGCCAGCGCCAGGCCGCCGCCCGCCTGGCGGGCTTGCGCAGCAGCGCACGCGACTTGGCCCAGGCCGGTGAAGCGCAAGCCGACTCCGTGCGCGTGGCCGCGCAGGCCGACTTGAAGCGCACCGAGGATCTGGTGGCCCGCGGGTTCTTGAGCGCGTCGCGCCTGGATGAAGCACGCCGCGCGGCCGAAGTCGCGCGCGCGCAGCAGGCCGGCGCCC
Source organism: Burkholderiales bacterium (assembly GCA_043775255.1). Classification (GTDB taxonomy): domain Bacteria; phylum Pseudomonadota; class Gammaproteobacteria; order Burkholderiales; family JAEUOS01; genus JAEUOS01. The sequence goes on along the minus strand of JAYVST010000400.1, from coordinate 1,879 downwards.
GCTCGCAAAGCGCGGCAGTCGCCGACCAGGGCACGGAGATCATGCAGGCGCAAGCGCAAACAGCGCTGGCACGCTCGGCCGTCGACGCCGCACGGGCACGCCTGGCGCAAGCAGTGATAGGCGCGCCGGCCGACGCCCGCGTACTCGCGCGCTTAGTCGAGCCGGGCCAGATCGTCCAGCCCGGGCGCGCGCTCATGAGCCTGGCACTGGCCGGCCCGCTGCGCCTGGTGGCCCAGGTGGACGAACGCTATCTGGAACAATTGCGGGCGGGCCAGCCGGCCAGCGTGCTGGCCGACGCTTATCCGGCCCTGCGCTTCGCCGCACAGGTGCGCTCTATCGCGCCACTGGTGGACGCGCAACGCGGCGCCATCGAGGTCAAGTTTTCAGTAAGCGGAGACGCGCCATCGTTTCTGCGCGAGGACATGACGCTTTCCATCGAAGTCGAGACAGGACGCCGGAACCAGGCGCTGGTAGTGCCGGTGGATGCGTTGCGCGGCGCGGAGGGTGGCTCCGATGCGCGGGTGCTGATCGAAAGCGGCGGCCGGGTCGAAGAGCGCAAGCTGCGTCTGGGGCTGCGCACGCTTGATGCCGCCGAGGTGCTCGAAGGGCTCGCCGCCGGCGATCGTGTCCTGCTGGGCGCGGCGCCTGCGCCCGGCAAACGGGTGCGCGCCGACACCACGCCGCGCGCCGCCGGTACCGCGCGCGTGCGCGCCGGCGAGGACGCCGGCAGCGCGCTGACCAACGCGATGGGGCGTTGAACCCGCATGGTCGCCATGCTTGGCTTCGAGCGGCGCGTCGCCACCCGCTTCTTGCGTGAAGGGCGCATGCAGACGCTGCTCATCATCGTCGGCGTCGCCGCCGGCGTGGCGGTGGTTGCCTACATCTCGGCCCTGATCACCGGCTTGCAGAAGAACACACTCGACAAGACGCTGGGGGCGCAGGCCCATGTAACCGTGAGCGCGCGCGACGACGCGGTGACAGCGGCACGCGCGCCCGACCCCGGAACCAGCCTGCTCAGCCAGACCCAGCCGCGCCCGCAGCGGGCCCGCTCGATCGGCAACTGGCAGGCACTCGTGCCGGTTCTGGAGGCCAGTGCAGGCGTAGCGGCGGTGTCGCCGATGGTATCCGGCGCGGGCCTGGCCACCCGCGGCACGGCAGCGCGCTCGATCGCCATCGTCGGAGTGGAGCTGGAGCGCTACGAGCGCATCGTGCACCTGCGCTCCAAGCTTGTGGCCGGCAGCGCGCGCCTCGGACCGGGCGAGGCCATCATCGGGCGCGAGCTCGCCAATGACCTCGCCCTGCGGGTCGGTGACCGCATGAGCATTGCGACCGCTACGGTCACCGATTCGGTACGGGTGACCGCGCTGGTCGATCTGGGCGTGCGCGAGCAGAACCGGCGCACGGTGATCGTTCCGCTGCGCACCGCGCAAAGCCTGGTCGGACTGCCCGGGGGCGCCACCGGTCTGGATCTCGCCTTGCACGACGTCTGGGCCGCGCAAACCCTGGCCGGCGACCTCGCACGGCGCTTCCCCTACAAGGTCGAGAGCTGGCAGGAGGCCAACGCGCAACTGGTGTCGGCGCTCAATGCGCAATCGGTCAGCACGGGACTGATCCGCGCTGTCGTCATGATCGTGGTGGCGCTGGGCATCGCCAGCGTGCTGGTGGTGTCGGTGGTGCAGAAGTCGCGCGAGATCGGCATCCTGCGGGCGATGGGCATCAGCCGTGGCCAGGTGTTGCGGGTGTTCTTGCTGCAGGGCGGGCTGCTGGGCCTGGGCGGCGCGCTGGCCGGCTCGGCCCTGGGCGCGCTGGCGCTGGCGGCCTGGCAACAATTTGCGCGCAATGCCGACGGCACGGTGATGTTTGCGCTGAGCTTCGAGCC
>JAYVST010000399.1:0-9327 GCA_043775255.1 Burkholderiales bacterium | reverse complement strand
CTGGAAGCGCCTCTTGCGGCGCTCGAGGCGAATCTGGCGAGCGGTGCGGCGCAGGAACTTTCATGGGATGTGGCCGTGCCCGTCAACGCGAAGTCGCTGGTCTGGACCATCGAGGCGGTGGAGCGCTTCGCCGAGCGGCCGGCGCGCGACGCGATGAAGGCCGCGCAGAAGGTCGTGGCTGCCGTGCCGTTGACGGTGCAGCAGGCTACGCTGGTGCAACTGGACAAGACATTCAGTCTGACGATGGCGCCGCCGGCCGATGGGCTGCGCGACAAGAAGCCTGCCGGCGAGATTGTGCGCGGCGGCGTGCGGGTGGCGTTGCAGGCGCGGCTGTCCGGCTCGCAGGACGGCGTGCGGCGTTACTTCGAGGAGTATCCGTTTGCCTGCCTCGAACAGAAAACCTCGAAATCCATCGGGCTGCGTGACAACACGCTGTGGCAACAGGTGGCAGGTGCGATCCCCAACTATCTTGACGAAGATGGACTGGCCGGCTACTTCCCGGGCAGCCGCGGCAACGATACGCTCACTGCCTATGTGCTGGCGGCCAGCCACGAGTCCGGCTTTGCGCTGCCGGACAACGCGCGCGAGCGCATGGCAGGCGGGCTGATCGGGTTTGTCGAAGGCCGGGTACAGCGCAATTTCTGGTCGCCCAATCGTGATCTTGATGTGCGCAAGATCGCCGCCATCGAGGCGCTGGCCCGCTATGGCAAGGCAACGCCCAAGCTGCTTGAGTCGATCACCCTGCAGCCTAACCAGTGGCCCACGCATGCGGTGATCGATTGGGTCTCCATCCTCACTCGCTTGCCCGGCATTTCCAAGCGTGACGAACAACTTACGGCGGCCGAACAGGTGCTGCGCGCGCGGCTCTCGATGCAGGGCACGCGACTGGTGTTCTCTACCGAGCGCGAGGATTACTGGTGGTGGCTGATGGTGGGCGGCGACGTCAATGCCGCGCGCCTGATCGCCGTGGTGGCCGATCTGCCGGGCTGGCGCGAGGATCTGCCGCGCCTGGTCGCGGGCTTGGTGATGCGGCAGACCAAAGGAGCATGGCAGACCACCACTGCCAACCTGTGGGGCGGCCTGGCGCTCGACAAGTTCGCAGCGAAGTTTGACCACGAAAAGGTGTCGGGCACGACGCGCGCGCAGATGGAGGAGAAGGGCTATGCCAAGCCCGCATCCGCGTTTGCCTGGGGCGCCGACAAGGCGCTTGGTGCGTTCGACGTGCCGTGGCCGGCGCTCGCTGCCGGCGCCGCTCTCAAACTCACGCACGAAGGCGCCGGCAAGCCCTGGGTCACGATCCAGAGCATTGCGGCAGTGCCGGTCAGGGAGGCGTTCGCTGCCGGTTATCGCATCACTCGCACGGTGACGCCGGTGAAGCAGAAAAGCGTCGGCATCTTTACCCGTGGCGACGTGCTGCGGGTGAAACTCGAAGTCGACGCGTCTGCCGACATGACCTGGGTAGTGGTGGCCGACCCGATTCCCGCCGGCGCCACCGTTCTCGGCGCCGGCCTCGCGCGTGACTCGCAGGTGGCGCAGCAAGGCGAGCGGCGCGCCGGCGAGGCTTGGCCGGTCTACGAGGAACGCAGCTTCGAAGGCTTCCGCGCCTACTACGAGTTTGCGCCCAAGGGCAAATGGTCGGCCGAATACACCGTGCGCCTGAACCAGGACGGCGAATTCTTCCTGCCGGCCACGCGTGTCGAGGCGATGTACGCACCGGAAATGTTTGGCGTGCTTCCCAACCCGAAAATGAAGGTGCTGCCGTGAATAAATGGGGTCTGACCCCATTTATTCTGTTGGCTGCTTTAGGGGCGACCGCGGCAGAACCTCCTGACTTCGCGCAGGTGAAGCGGCAGTGGCGCTCATCCGAGGCCTGGCTCTTGGACCGCAACGGTGTCGAGTTGCAGCGTCTGCGGGTGGACATGTCGGTGCGGCGCTTCGAGTGGGTGGGGCTGGAGCGCATTTCGCCGGCGCTCAAGGAGGCGCTGCTTGCCTCTGAAGACCAGCGCTTCTACGAGCATGACGGGGTGGACTGGAAGGCGGCGCTCAACGCGGCGGCGGCGAACCTGGGCGCGCAGAGCGTGCGTGGGGCCAGCACCATCACCATGCAACTGGCGGGGATGCTCGATCCGGACTTGAAGCGCGGCGACGGCGCACAGACGCGTACCTATGCGCAGAAGGTCAGGCAGGCGGGTGCAGCTTTGCAGATGGAGCGTCGCTGGAAGAAGGCCGAGATTCTGGAGGCGTATCTCAATCTCGTCACGTTTCGAGGCGAGTTGCAGGGCGTGTCGGCGATGACCCATGGCCTCTTCGGCAAGGCGCCGCACGGGCTGGACCGGCGTGAAGCCGCGATCGCCGCGGCGCTCTTGCGCAGCCCGAATGCGGAGGCGGCGCGGGTGGCCGAGCGGGCCTGCCGGCTGCTCGATCGGGTGTACGGCAGCAAGCCGGCAGTGGCTGCGGCATCGCTGCCTGCCGCTTGCGAAGGTTTGCGCTCGGAAGTGCGCCAAGTGTTCGCGCGCGGCTACGAGGCATTTCCGCGCACCGACGCCGCGCCGCATGCCGCGCGGCGCGTGTTCGCCCAAGTCAAGCCGCAGGGCGGCGAGCGCATTTCCAGCACGCTCGAGATTGGCATCCAGAAGGCTGCGCGCGCGGCCCTGCGCGTGCGCCTGGGCGAGTTGTCGGGCCGCAACGTCGAGGACGGCGCGGTGTTGGTGATCGACAACGCCAGTGGCGATATCCTGGCGTATGTCGGCTCCAGCGGCGATCTGTCGCGCGCGGCGCAGGTCGATGGCGCGGATGCCCTGCGCCAGGCAGGTTCCACGCTCAAGCCTTTCCTCTACGAACTGGCCATCGAGGAGCGCCGCCTGACCGCAGCGTCGGTGCTTGACGATTCCCCGCTGCAAATCCGCACCGATGGCGGCTTGTATGTGCCGCGCAACTACGCGACCGCATATCGCGGCCCGGTCTCGGTGCGTGCCAGTCTGGCCGGTTCACTCAACGTGCCGGCAGTGCGCGCCCTGCTGCTGGTGGGGCCGGATCGCCTGGTTGAGCGGTTGCGCGATCTGGGACTCGATTCGGTGAGCGAATCCGGTGACTACTATGGCCCCTCGCTGGCGCTGGGCAGCGCGGATGTCAGCCTGCTGGCCTTGACCAATGCCTACCGTTCGCTTGCCAACGGCGGTACCTGGACACCGACGCTGTTGACGCCGGTGCGCCAGCGGTTCGCCGGCCGACGCGTGATGCAGGCGGCGGCCTGCCATGTGGTGACCGACATCCTCGCCGACCGCGCCGCGCGTGCCACCACCTTCGGGCTCGCCAGTGCATTGGAGACGCCGTTCTGGACGGCAGTGAAGACCGGTACTTCGAAAGACATGCGTGACAACTGGGCGGTCGGGTTCTCCTCCCGCTATACCGTCGGCGTGTGGGTCGGCAACGCGGGCGGCAGCCCGATGCACGATGTATCCGGGGTATCCGGCGCGGCGCCGATCTGGCGCGACGTGATGATGTCCCTGCATCGCCACGTCAAGGCGGTCGCGCCGACCGCACCGCCGGATTCGGAAATGCGCGAGATCCGCTTCGAGCCGGCAATCGAGGCGCCGCGTAACGAATGGTTTGTCGCTGGTACGGCGCAATCGGTGGTTCGACTGGTCGCTACGCATGCGGCTCAACGCATCACCGCGCCGGCAAACGGGGCGATCATCGCGCTCGATCCCGACGTGCCGCCGCGCAACCAGCGCGTCGCGCTCGTCGCTTCCAGTGCAGGCAAGGTTTTTTGGGAATTGGACGGCAAGGCGCTGGGGCCCGTCGAAGCAGCATCCGGCTGGTTCCCGTGGCCGGGGCACCATACCCTCACTCTACGCGACGCGCGGGGCCAAGTGCTTGACCGATCGCAATTCGAGGTGCGCGGCGCTACCGTGCGTGGCCGATCAGCGGTACGGTGAAAAGTGGGTCGCTTGGATCAACCCGCTCGGCAATCGACGTTATTTTCCGCCTGCGGCCGCCAATAGTTCCGCGACCCTGGCCTGGTTGCGCATGCGCGCGTGCGCGAATGGCGTGCCACCCTGGGCGTCGGCGAGGTTCACGTTTGCGCCCGCGGCGATGACCATGCGGACGATCTCGACATGGTTCGGTCCGCCATCTCCCAGGATCACCGCCTCCAGAAGGCAGGTCCAGCCTAGCCGGTTGACGTGGTCGATGGCGACTCTGGTCCTGAGCAGTTCGCGCACCGCATCCACATGCCCGTAGTGGCAAGCCGGTGTCAGTGCGGTACCGCCGTAGCGGTTGGTGCTCTTGAGATCGGCGCCCGCTGCCAGCGTCATGCGCAGGATTTCCGTGTGGCCGCGCGCGGCTGCCAGCAGGTACGGGCTGTCCTCAATGTCGTCTTTGGCGTTGACATCGGCGCCGGCCTTGATGAGCACCTGCGCGACCTCGATGCGGTTGGACTGGGTGGCAGCAAGCAGTGCGCTGCGCTTGCGGGAATCGCGTGCCTTGACGCTGGCGCCGGCGGCGAGCAGCCGAATCACACGGGCGGTATCTCCGGCGGCTGCGGCTTCGATCAGGGCGGCGTCGTCGGGCGGATGGGCCGCCGGGGACATGCCGCTGAAAAGGCCGGCCAGCAGGAAGAGGAAGAGGAAGGCAAGGAAGCGCATGGACATGGAGGGTGGCAGTGCTTCGGACATGCAAGTATATGGGGCAGGCGTCGGTCGTCGCGGACCGGGCGCCACCGATACTGCGGGTTTCATGGGCTGGCATGGCGCGGGAGAGAGTGTCGCTGCTGTAGAATCATGTCCCTTGAATTACTCGCAGGGAGCCATGATGTCGCAACGCCTTTCCGTGGTGCCCGGCGCGACCGGCGCGGGGAACGGCGCGATCAGCCCGGTGGCCGAGATCGTTGTGGAACTCAAGGCCGGCCGCATGGTGGTGGTGGTCGACGACGAGGACCGCGAGAACGAGGGCGATCTGCTGATGGCCGCCGAGTTCGTCACACCCGAGGCAATCAATTTCATGGCGCGCTTCGGGCGCGGCCTGATCTGCCTGACCTTGACCGAAGAGCATTGCCTGCGGCTCAAGCTGCCGCTGATGGTCGCTGCCAACGGCACCAAGCATGGCACCAATTTCACCGTTTCGATCGAGGCGGCCGAGGGTGTCACCACCGGGATTTCCGCTGCGGATCGAGCGCGCACCGTATTGGCGGCGGTGCACAAGGCCGCGCGCGCCGAGGATATCGTGCAGCCCGGCCATATCTTCCCTTTGATGGCGCAGCCCGGCGGCGTGCTCATCCGTGCCGGGCATACCGAAGCCGGCTGCGACCTGGCCACCCTGGCAGGGTGCGCGCCGGCGGCGGTGATCTGCGAAATCCTCAAGGATGACGGCACCATGGCGCGCCTGCCGGACCTGATCGAGTTCGCGCGCGAGCATCATCTGAAGGTGGGCACCATTGCCGACCTGATCCACTATCGCAGCCGTAATGAAAGTCTGGTAACGCGCGCGGCCGAACGGGAAATCAGGACCGCGCACGGGCCGTTCCGGGCCATCGTCTACATCGACCGGGCCGGCGGGGCGTCGCATATCGCACTGGTGCGCGGGGCCGTGTCGGCCGACCAGGAGACGCTGGTGCGGGTGCACGAGCCTCTTTCGGTGCTCGATCTGCTCGATTGCGCGGATACGACCCATTCGTGGAGCGTGGACGCCGCCATGCGCGTGATGGCCGAGCGCGGCGCTGGCGTGATCGTGCTGCTCAATACCGGTGAGAGTGCTGCGGGCTTGATCGCCAAGTTTGAAGCGCTCAATACCGGGCACCGGCCGAAAGTGAAAATGGATCTGCGAACCTATGGCATCGGCGCGCAGATCCTGCGTGATCTCGGCGTCGGGCGTATGCGGCTGCTGGCAAATCCCAGGAAGATGCCCTCCATGGCCGGTTTCGATCTCGAGATCAGCGGCTATATGGCGCCGGAGGCGGCGTGAGCGACGACAAGGTCGAATTCGACAAGGCGCTATCCGGGCGCGGCCTGCGCATTGGTCTGGTACAGGCTCGCTTCAATGCCGCGATAGGCGATCGCCTGCGCGACGGCTGCATCGCCGAACTGGCCGCGCTGGGCGTGGCCGAAGATGATATCGAGGTGGTGAGCGTGCCGGGGGCGCTGGAAATACCGCTGGCGCTGCGTCTTCTGGCCGAATCCGACGAGTTCGATGCGCTGGTCGCCATCGGCTGCGTTATCCGCGGCGAGACCTACCATTTTGAACTGGTGTGCAATGAATCCGCGGCCGGCGTCACCAGGGTGCAGCTCGATGCACTCTTGCCGGTGGCCAACGCCATCCTTACGGTGGAAAATGCGGCGCAAGCCGAGGCGCGCATCGGCAAAGGCGCGGAGGCTGCGCGGGTCGCGGTTGAAATGGCGCTTCTGTCCGAGGAGCTGTCCTGAATGAAAAGCGCCCGGCGCCGCTCGCGTGAATTCGCCGTCCAAGGACTGTATCAGTGGCAGCTCAATGCCGGGGATCCAACCCTGATCGCCGACGACCTGATGCGCACCAAGGGGTTCGAGCAGGCCGACGAAAAGCATTTCCGCGCCGTGCTGCATGGTGTGATCGAGCGTGTCGCGGAATTGCGTGCAAAGCTCGGCCCGTGCCTGGACCGACCCGTAGCGGAACTCTCGCCGGTCGAGCATGCGATCCTGCTGGTCGGCGCCTATGAACTGGCGCAACACGCTGAAATTCCCTATCGGGTGGTGATCAACGAGTGCGTCGAACTGGCCAAGACATTTGGCGGCACCGACGGCTTCAAGTACGTCAACGGTGTGCTCGACAAGCTGGCGTCGGCGGCGCGCGAAGTCGAAATCAAGGGTGGCGGCAGCTAGTACCGCACGGTTTCATGGCTGCCTCTGAATTCGAATTGATCTCCCGGTATTTCACGCGCCCGGTGAAGCGGGCGCTTCTGGGTATCGGCGACGATTGCGCCCTGCTTGCGCCGGTGGCAGGCCAGGAAATGGCGGTGTCCACCGACATGCTGGTAGCCGGCACGCATTTCCTGCCAGATACCGATCCGCGCCGCCTCGGCCACAAGACGCTCGCGGTCAACCTTTCCGATCTGGCCGCGATGGGCTCGGCGCCGCGCTACGCGACGCTCGCACTGGCGCTGCCGGACGCGCGCGAGGAATGGGTACGGGATTTCGCCGCCGGGTTTTGCGCGCTTGCCGACCGTTTCGGGGTTGAGCTGATCGGAGGCGATACCACGCGCGGACCGCTTGCGTTCTGCGTGACGGTGGTAGGCGAGGTGCCGAAAGGCCAGGCGCTCAGGCGCGACGGCGCCGCCAGCGGCGACGATGTATGGGTGTCCGAGACGCTTGGCGATGCGGCCCTGGGACTTCTGGCCCTGCGCGGGGAGGCCATGCTGGGCGCCGCCGAGCGGGCGTTCTGCGTTGGCCGACTCGAGTCGCCGGAGCCGCGGGTCGACCTGGGCATCGCCTTGCGCGGCGTGGCCACCGGCATGATCGATTTGTCCGACGGACTCGCCGGTGACTTAGCGCATGTCGCGCGGGCGTCGGGGGTGGCCGCGCGCATCAACGTGGACGCGCTGCCCTTGTCGTTCGTATTGCGCAACCAGAGCCCGGCACGCGCGCTGCGCTGTGCGTTGGCCGGTGGCGATGACTATGAACTCTGCTTTACCGCGCCGGTCGAGCAACGTGACCTCGTCATCGCCATTGGCCGCTCGGTCGGTCTGGCACTTACGCGGGTAGGCAGCATGTTCGAGGGGCCGGATGCGGGCCAAACGGTGCTGTTAGTCGACAGTGACGGCCGCTCGCTGCCGACAATGCAGGGTTACGATCACTTCAGCAAGCCGGCATGATTCCCACCGCTGCCTGGGTCGCACGCTCGCCGGCACGCGTGGTCGCATTCGGGTTTGGCAGCGGATTGCTAAAACCTGCACCGGGAACCTGGGGCACGCTGGCCGCATGGATCGGCTACTCGTTGTTGTTGCAACCGCTGTCAGAACCGGCACGGGCGGCGCTTGTGGCGCTGGCGTTTGCGCTCGGTGTCTGGGCCTGCGACAAGACCGGCCGCGATCTGGGGGTTGCGGATCACGGCGGCATGGTCTGGGACGAAGTGGCGGCATTCTGGCTGGTGCTGATGCTCGTTCCGGTGACATGGGCGGCCCAGACCGCCGCGTTTTTCCTGTTTCGGCTGTTCGACATTTTCAAGCCGCCGCCGATTCGTTACTTCGACCGCCGTCTGAAAAACGGCTTTGGCGTCATGTTCGACGACCTCCTGGCCGCCGGATATGTCCTGCTGGTTTTTGCTCTCTGGGAAAGGGTGATGGCATGACCGACAAGGAGATTGACGAAATCGCCTCGCGCGCAGGACGATTCCTTGCGCAAAAGGGATGGCTGCTTGCGACGGCCGAGTCATGCACGGGCGGTTGGGTGGCCCAGGCGCTCACGGCGATCGGCGGCAGTTCGGCCTGGTTCGAGCGCGGATTTGTCACCTATTCCAATGCCGCAAAACAATCCATGCTCGGTGTGGGCGCGACGACTCTGTCAGCGCACGGGGCGGTAAGCGAGGCGGTGGCTGGCGAGATGGCCCGTGGCGCCCTGGCGAATTCGGCGGCGCAAGTGGCGCTTTCCATTACCGGTGTCGCCGGCCCGAGCGGCGGTTCCCTCGACAAACCCGTCGGCACCGTTTGCTTCGGCTGGGCCTGGCGCGGCGGCTGTCGGGTCGAGACCTGCCATTTCGCCGGCGACCGCACGCAGGTGCGGCGCAGCTCGGTGATCCATGCGCTCACGCAACTGCTTGCGGTTCCCGAAAATTCGCGCTAGACTCGGACCTGTATGTAAAAACAGTGTTCATAAACCCAGTATTCAGCGCCAGCGTGAAAATGCTGGAAAATCGGAGAATTATCATGGGAAGCGTCACCGCAATAGGACAAGCAATGGACGACAACAAGAGCAAGGCGCTATCGGCTGCGTTGGCGCAGATTGAAAAGCAGTTCGGCAAGGGCTCGATCATGAAAATGGGTGATCGAGGCATCGAGGACGAGATCGGGGTGGTATCGACCGGCTCCCTTGGGCTGGACATTGCACTGGGCATCGGCGGCCTGCCGCGCGGCCGGGTGGTGGAAATCTACGGTCCGGAGTCATCGGGCAAGACGACGCTTACCCTGCAAGTCATCGCGGAAATGCAGAAAATCGGCGGTACCGCCGCGTTCATCGACGCCGAGCATGCGCTTGACCCCAAATATGCGCAAAAGCTCGGGGTCAATATCGCCGACCTCCTGATTTCGCAGCCCGACACCGGCGAACAGGCGCTGGAAATCGCCGACATGCTGGTGCGTTCGGG
>JAYVST010000398.1:0-1766 GCA_043775255.1 Burkholderiales bacterium | reverse complement strand
GGTGGCAGCGCAGGCCGACGCGGCCGCCAAGGTGGTGGTGATGCGCGGCGCAGGCCGGGTGTTTTGCGCCGGGGGCGACATAGACGACATGCCGCGCCGGCGCAGCGAGGCGGACTACCGTGCCACGCGCCTTGCGATCGAGCGCTCGATTGCGCGCGCGGTGCGCGCCCTGGGCAAGCCGCTGATCGCGCAGATCCACGGTGCCGCCATCGGCGGCGGCTGCGTGCTGGCCGCGCTGTGCGACCTGCGCATCGCCGCCGAAGGCGCCAAGTTCGGCCTGCCCGAAGTGAAGTTCGGCACCACCGCCAGCTTAGGCGGCATCTACATGATTACCCGCATCGTCGGCCTGGGGCGCGCTTTCGAGCTGTTGTACTTAGGCGAGAATTTCGACGCGCAACAGGCGCTCACGCTGGGCCTCATCAACCGCCTTGTGCCGGCGGAGGCGCTGGCACAGGCCACCGCCGACATGGCGCACGCGATCGCCGCCAGTTTCAGCGCCGAGATCGCGTTGACCCGCAAGGCCATCCTCGAGGGGCTCGACCTCGACTTCATGGCCGCCGCCGAGCTTGAGACCGATGGCGCGATGCAGGCGCATCTGGGTGGCGACATCGAGGAAGGTTTCGCGCGCGCGCGGGCACGCGTTGGCCGCAAGGACGACGCTTCAGCACCCGTTGGCCGCAAGGACGACGCTCCTGCATCAGTCTTCCACAAGGACAGCGCCCGATGACCCGGCCGCAGCCCGCCCGCACCTTAGGCGATCTAGTCGATCGCGCCGCCGCTGCGATGGGGCCGCGCGAGGCCGTGGTGTTCGGCGCGGCCCGCTGCACGTTCGCCGACCTGCGCGCAGCCGTGACGGCGGCCGCCAAAGGCTTCATGGCGCAGGGGGTGGCGGCCGGCGAGCACGCCATGCTGTTCATGCCCAACAGCCTGGAATGGCTGCACGCGTTCTACGGCTTAGCCAAGATCGGCGCGGTGCAAGTGCCGATCAACACGCGCTTTCGCACCGTCGATCTGGACTACGTGCTGCGCCAGTCCGACGCCACCACCCTGGTGATCGCGCGCGAATTCGGCGGCGTCGACTATCTCGCGATGGTGCGCGAACTGGTGCCGGAAATCGACAGCGCATCAGGCAGCCTCACCAGCGCCCGCTACCCGAAGCTTGAGCGCCTGATCGTGCTCGGCGGCCTGCCACCGAAAGCGGCCATCGCCTGGCAAACGCTGATCGCCTCTAGCACCGCCATCAGCGACGCTGCCCTGAACGCCCGCGCGGCGGCCGTCGATCCGGCCGCGCCCGCGCTCATGCTCTACACCTCCGGCACCACCGGTTCCCCCAAGGGCGCGCTGCATTCGCACGCGATGCTGCGCACCGTGGCCGACGGCGCCAACCGCCTGGGCATCACCTCGCGCGACGCCATCCTCCTGTTTTTGCCGCTGTTCCACAGCATGGGCCTATACCTGGGCGGCATGCTGTTCCTGGTAGCCGGCGCGCGCCTGGTGCTGATGGACCGCTTCGACGCCGGCGGCGCGCTAGAACTGCTCGAACGCGAGCGCACCACGCTGCTCCTGGGCTTCGACACGCACTACTTCGACATGCTCGAACATCCGACATTCGCCTTCCGCGACCATACCAGCGCACGTCTGGGCATGGTGCCGGCCGGCGCGGCGGGCGTCGAGCCGCTGGCGCGCCGCGTCAACCGCGAACTGTGCCGCAGCTTTTCCGGCTACGGTAGCTCCGAAGGCGGTACCGGCATTTCGCTTTCGTTCAT
>JAYVST010000397.1:0-12108 GCA_043775255.1 Burkholderiales bacterium | reverse complement strand
CTGCCGCGCCTGCAACCATGATCCAGTGTATCGCCCCTCCACCGCGTCAAGGGTCCGCTACGCCAGGCTGCGAAAGGCCGCAGCCTGCCCTTGACCCGGTTTCGGGGCTACCTGGCACGCGGACGTCAGCGCATTTTCCATGCCCGAAAAAAGCGCGTCGCCATTTAGTGGCGGATTTGGACCGCCATTCACACGGCGGGCGCCACTCCACTATCATTGCGGATTCCTTTCAATTTTCCGGAGAACAGCAAATGGACGTACGCGCCGCCGTTTCCTATGAAGCGGGCAAACCGCTCGTGGTCGAGACCGTTCAACTCGAAGGACCCAAGGCCGGGGAAGTGTTGATCGAGATCAAGGCCACGGGCATTTGCCATACCGATGAATTCACCCGCTCCGGCGCCGATCCCGAGGGGCTGTTCCCGGCCATTTTCGGGCACGAAGGCGCCGGGGTGGTGGTCGATGTCGGGCCCGGCGTCACGGCGCTGAAAAAGGGCGACCACGTCATTCCGCTCTACACGCCCGAGTGCCGCCAGTGCAAATCCTGCCTGTCGCGCAAGACCAACCTGTGCACTGCGATTCGCGGCACCCAGGGCAAGGGCGTGATGCCGGACGGCACGTCGCGTTTCTCGATCGGCGGCAAGAAGATCCACCACTACATGGGCTGCTCGACCTTTGCCAACTACACGGTGCTGCCTGAGATCGCGCTGGCCAAGGTTCGCGAAGATGCCCCGTTCGACAAGATCTGCTACATCGGCTGCGGGGTCACCACCGGCATCGGCGCGGTGATCAATACGGCCAAGGTCGAGCCGGGCGCCAACGTGGTGGTGTTCGGCCTCGGCGGCATCGGCCTCAACGTGGTGCAGGGCGCGCGCATGGCGGGCGCCAACATGATCGTCGGCGTCGACCTGAATCCTGCGCGCAAGCCGCTGGCCGAAAAGTTCGGCCTGACCCATTTCGTGAATCCGAAAGACGTCGGCGGCGATCTGGTCGCGCACCTGGTGGAGCTCACCGGCGGCGGCGCCGACTACAGCTTCGAATGCATCGGCAATGTCGAGGTGATGCGTCAGGCGCTCGAGTGCTGCCATCGCGGCTGGGGAGTCTCTGTCATCATCGGCGTTGCGGGCGCGGGACAGGAAATCAAGACGCGGCCGTTCCAGCTGGTCACCGGCCGCACCTGGAAGGGCACGGCTTTCGGCGGCGCGCGCGGACGCACCGACGTGCCCAAGATCGTCGACTGGTACATGGACGGCAAGATCAACATCGACGACCTCATCACCCACACCATGCCGCTTGCGGACATCAATCGCGGCTTCGATTTGATGCACTCGGGCGAATCGATCCGCTCGGTTGTCGTGTTCTGAAGACTGCAAATGGCGCAAAAGCTTCTTGTCTATCAGTCGCTCTGGGCGATGGAGCGGCGGCGTCCGGATGGCTTGGAGTGGTCGCTCGACGAGAAACTCGAGATGATCCGCGGCGCCGGTTTCGACGGCGCGGGTGTGCGTTTTTTCGACTACCAGTATGCGAAGACGGTCACCGGCTTCCTGCGCGAGCACGGCATGAGCTGGCAGGCGCAGTGTTATCCGAAAACCGTCGATGAGCTCAAGCCCATCATCGAGCATGTGCAGGAGCTGGGGGCGGATCACATCAACCTGCAGCCGGATGTCAAGCCCTACCGGCTGGAGGAATGCATCCCGTACATCGAGGGATGGCGGCGCCTGGCGGCTGATGCGGGCATTAAGCTTTCGATCGAGACGCACCGCGATCGCATGACCACCGACCTGTTCTTCACCCTGCATCTGCTCGACTGTTTTCCAGATTTGCGCCTCACCGGCGACCTGTCGCACTACGTTGTGGGCCGCGAATTCGCCTGGCCGATCAGCGAGGAGAATCATGCGTTGATGCGGCGCATAATCGACAATTGCTGGGGCTTTCACGGACGGGTCGCCAGCCGCGAGCAGGTGCAGGTGCAGATCAGCTTCCCGCATCAAAAGGAGTGGCTCGATCTGTTCATGGGCTGGTGGGAGTACGGATTTGTCCAGTGGAAGAAAAGGGCGGGTCCGGACGAAACCCTCACCTTCCTGTGCGAGCTTGGCCCGAAAGAGTATGCGATGACCGGGCCCGACGGCTATGAACTTTCCGATCGCTGGCAGGAGGCGATCATGTTGAAGGGCCTGGTGCGCGATCTGTGGCGGCGTGTGGGGGCCTGAACAATTCGAAGTACGGCAATTCAATTCGAAGTACGGCAATTCGGTAACACCAGGACTATCCAATCAAACCAAAGGAGACAGGCATGGACAACATGAATAGACGCAAGGTCGTAGGCGTACTGGGAGCCGCTGCTGCGGCACCGATGATCTGGGTCAAGGGCGCGCAGGCGCAGACTTCGTTCAAGCCGGAGAAGGGCGCCAAGCTGCGCGTGCTGCGCTGGAAGCGCTTCGTACAGGCCGATGAAGAAGTGTGGATGGCCAACACGAAGAAATTCAGCGAGAAGTACGGTGTCGAGGTGCGGACCGACCATGAAGGCTGGGAAGATGTGCGCCCCAAGGCGGCGGTGGCGGCCAATGTCGGCGCCGGTCCCGACATCATTGTCGGCTGGCTCGACGATCCGCATCTCTACCCGGAAAAACTGCTCGACCTGACCGACCTGGCGGAATATCTCGGCAAGAAATACGGTGGCTGGTTCCCGGCCGCGCGCGCCTACGGCACGACCGCGAAGGGCCGCTGGATCGGCTTGCCGCTCGGCGCCGGTGGGGCCCTGCTCAACTACCGGGTGTCATGGGTGAAGGAGGCTGGCTTCAACAGCGTGCCGACGAATTTCGACGACTACCTCAAGCTGTGCCAGGCCTTGCAGAAAATCAACAAGCCGGCCGGTTTTGCGATATCGCATGCCACCGGCGACTCTGAAACCTGGATGCACAACATCCTCTGGGGCCACGGCGGCCGCCTGGTCAACGAGAAGAATCAAGTCGCCATCAACAGCGCCGAGACGATCAGGGCCATCGAGTACATGCAGCAGTTGCACAAGACCTTCATCGAAGGCACGGCGGCCTGGAGCGGCGTATCGAACAACAATGCGTTCCTGGAAGGCAAGATCAGCCTCACCTCCAACGGCATCTCGATCTACTACGCCGGCAAGAATTCGACCGACGCGGCCAAGAAAGCCGTGGTAGCAGACATGGATCATGCGCCGATGCCGATCGGCCCGATCGGGCGGCCGACCGAGCTGCATCTGCTGACCCAGGCGATGGCGTTCAAATACAGCAAGTATCCGAACGCCGCCAAGGAGTTCCTGCGCTTCATGTGGGAGAAGGAGCAATACGAGCCCTGGCAAGCCGCCTCGATCGGTTACATCAGTCACCCGCTCAAGGCCTACAACGACAACAAGTTCTGGAACGACGACCCCAAGTACGCGCCGTTCAAGGGCGTGGTCGAACGCCTGCAGCCGCACAGTTTCGCCGGCGGTCTGGGCTATGCCTCGGCGGCCTGCCTCGCCGACTGGATCGTGGTCGACATGTTCGCCTCGGTGTGCACCGGGCAGGCCACGCCGAAGCAGGCGGCCGAAACGGCCGAGAAACGCGCCAAGCGCTACTACACCTGATCCGGCGAGCGATTCGATTGCCCCGCAACGCGCAAAGGGCGGACAGCCCCATCCCCCCGCTGCGCAAGAAGCGGATGACCCCATCTCCCGCTGCGCAAGAAGCGGATGACCCCATCCCCCACCTCGCAAGAAGCGGACACCTCCCTCTCCCCGCGCAGCGGGGAGAGGGTCGGGGTGAGGGGCGCTCGCGAACGCACCCTGCCCGACCATGTCGCCTGCGCCCCGACATCGCCGGGATCGATCCGCTAGTCCAACCTGGCCCAAAGGAGGTAATTCATGCGCGTAACCGCCATCGAAACCATACATCTCGGGGCCTATCCCAACATCACCTTCGTCGAGGTCCACACCGACGCAGGCTTGAGCGGCCTGGGTGAGACCTTCCGCGGCCCGCAAGCAGTGGCTGCCCATGTGCACGAATCGATCGCGCCCTATCTTCTGGGGCGTGACCCTTGCGCCGTCGAGGCCCACAGCCATCACATGCTCAATGGCTATCTCGGCTTCGCCGCAAGCGGTGCGGAGACGCGCGCGGCCAGTGCGGTCGATATCGCGCTTTGGGACCTGTGGGGCAAGGCGACAGACCAGTCGGTGCTGCAGTTGCTTGGCGGCGCGGTGCGCGACCGCATCCGCGTCTACAACACCTGTGCCGGTTACACCTACAACAAGGCCGGCGGCCGGCGCCTGATCAGTGCGGACGGTGCCGAGGAGAAGGCCGAAGGTCCGTACGAGGATCAGGTGGCCTTCATGAAGCGTCCGGCCGAACTGGCCCATTCGCTGCTGGAGATGGGCATCTCGGCGATGAAGATCTGGCCCTTCGATCCGATCGCCGAGGCCACCCGCGGCCAGTCGATCGCGCGCGCCGATCTGGCGCGCGGCGTGGCGCCATTCAAGGCGATTCGCGAGGCCGTCGGCGAGCGCATGGACCTCATGTGCGAACTGCATTCGATCTGGAGCCTGCCGGCCGCGCTGGAGATCGCCGCCGCCCTGCGTGACGTAGGCATCTACTGGGTGGAGGATCCGCTCAAGATGGTCAACGCCGGGGTTCTGGCGGACTATCGCCGCCAGGCCGGAATCCGCGTGTGCGGCAGCGAAACGCTTGCCACGCGCTACGGCTTTCGCGAAATGCTCGAGAAGGACGCCCTCGACTACGTGATGCTCGACCTGTCATGGTGCGGCGGGCTGACCGAATCGAAAAAGATCGCCGCGCAGGCGGAAACCTTCCAGCGCCCAATTGCGCCGCACGACTGTACCGGGCCGGTAGTGCTGATCGCGTCCTTGGCGATGGCGCTGAACGCGCCCAACGCGATATTCCAGGAAGTGGTGCGGGCCTACTACACTGGCTGGTACACCGAACTGGTGACCGAGCTGCCGAGGATCGAGAACGGCTTTGCCTATCCGATGACCAAACCCGGTCTTGGCACCGAGCTGTTGCCGGGCCTCAAACAACGCGCGGACGCCACCGTACGGCGTTCCGAGCTGAATTAGGAGGTCAGGCCATGCGCTTGTTGCCATTGTTGCTGTCCTTCTGCGTCGTCTGCTCCGTGCAGGCACAAGGCTTTCCGGACCGGCCGGTCAAGATCATCGTCCCCTTCACGCCCGCCGGGTCCTCCGACATCGTCGCCCGCGCCATGGCCGACGGCGCCGGCGAAGCGCTGGGCCGGAGCGTGATCGTGGAGAACATTCCGGGCGCCGGCGGCAACGTCGGCACCTTGCGCGCGGCCAAGGCGTCGGCGGACGGCTACACCCTGGTCCAGTGCACCATCGGCACCTGCTCGATCAACGGCAGCCTGTATGCCAATAGCGGTTTCGACGTGCAGAAAGATTTCGCGCCGGTGTTCCTGACTGGCGGCGTGATGAACGTCTTCACGGTCAACAACAACTTTCCGGCTACGAGCATGCAGGAAATGGTGGCGTGGGCGAAGGCCAATCCGGGCAAGTTGACGTTCGGCTCCTCAGGCATCGGCGCCTCGAACCACCTCGCGCCGGAATGGCTTGCGTTCCTCACCGGAATCAGCATGGTGCATGTGCCCTACAAGGGATCGGGGCCGGCCATCATCGACATCGTGGGCGGGCAGATCATGATGTTCAACGACAATGAACCTTCGATCCTGCCGCAAATCAAGGCGGGCAAGGTGCGCGCCCTGGCAGTGACGGGGCCGCAGCGTTCGAAAGCGTTGCCTGACGTGCCGACCATGGAAGAATCCGGCTACAAGGGCTTCGTGGTCGAACCCTGGTTCGGCTTCATGGTACCCAGGGGGACGCCGCAGCAGGTCGTGGACAGGCTCAACGCGGCGTTCAATACCGCGTTGGCCAACCAGAGGGTGCGCAAACGGCTGGAAGAGGCCGGCCTGCGCCCGGTGGGCGGAACCGCTGCGGTTCTCGGCGAGCAGATCCGGGTCGAGACCGAACGCTGGGCCAGGGTGATCAAGGCGAACAACATCAAGGCCGAATAGTCGCCGCGCAGTAGTCCGCCCGGCGCGATGGCTTACATCGAGGCGGTCATGCCGCCGTCCACGGTGAGGACATGCCCGGTGACGAACGAGGATTCTTCGCAGGCGAGAAACAGCGCGGGCCCGCCGATTTCGACCGGATCGCCCCAGCGCGCCATCGGCACGGAACGTTCCACGAAGGCATTGAAGTCGGCATTTCGCGTCAGAGCGGTATTCATCTCGGTGGCGAAAAAACCCGGCGCGATGGCATTGACGGTGATGTTGTACGGCGCGAGTTCGACCGCGAGCGAGCGTGTCAGCGCATGCACCGCGCCCTTGCTGGCGACGTAGGCGTGGATCGTCGCCCGGGCCAGAATCGCGCTGATCGATCCGGTGATGATGATGCGCCCGTACTTAGTCGGCATCATCAGGCGCGCCGCCTCGCGTGCCAGTGTCCACACGGCCGTCAGGTTGGTGTCGATGACGCGCCGGAAATCCCCGGTGTTGAAGTCGAGCAGCGGCTGCCGGTGCTGGATGCCGGCATTGGCCACCACCACATCGAGCCGCCCGTGCCGTTCATGCACGCGCCGCAGCGCCGCAGTTTGCGCGGCTTCGTCGGCAACGTCGTAGGCTTCGATCGCAGCGGCGCCGCCGGCGGCTTCGATACGCGCACGCACTGCGTCGAGCCCGTCGGCGTTGCGTGCGTTGAGGATCACCAGGGCGCCGGCCTGGGCGTAGCGCAGGGCGATCGCCGCGCCCAGGCCGCGCGAGGCGCCGGTGATCAGGGCGACCCTGCCGGCCAGCGAGAATCCCTGGTTGATGTTCATGTCCTTCGCATCCTTTCGGTTGAGGCGGCGGCCCGGACGCGCGCCGCTGCCGGGCCCTTCAAAGATAGTCGGCGCGAATGTCGATCGTCGAGTGCTTGCCCAGCGCAGCGAAATTGGTCTTAAGCCATTCGGCCGCGCGCGCGCGGCCCAGGTCGCGCAGACCGGTCAGATGCGCCCAGGACGGGTCGAGCTTGCTTTCCAGCCCCAGGTGCGCGAGGTCGGCGTCGGCGCGAATCGCGTGCATGCGCATGTTGCGCAAGTGCGCGCGGAACTCGTCCTTGATCCAGCCGTCCGCGATGAGCTTCTGCACGAAGGCGATGGCGCGCATTTCGCTCACCAGAGATGAGTTGAAGCTGATCTCGTTGACGCGGTCTAAGATGTCGCCGGCAGTGCGTGGCAATTCCGTCACGTTTAACGGGTTGATGTGCACCACCAGAACGTCGGCGGATGCGGTCTCGTAGATCAACGGATAGATCGCGGGGTTGCCGACATAGCCGCCGTCCCAGTAGTGCTCGCCTGCCACCTCCACCGCCTGGAACAGCGTGGGCAGGCATGCGGAGGCGAGCACCGCGTCTGCCGTCACCTCCTTGTTGTGGAACACGCGCGGCTTGCCGGTGCGCACGTTGGTGGCGCAAACGAACACCTTGATGCCTGTGCCGTTATTGAACCTGTCGAAGTCGACCGCCTCTTCCAGGATCTCGCGCAGCGGGTTGAAATTGAGCGGGTTCAACTGGTAGGGCGAAAAGGCCCGCGTAAGAGTGTCGAACATCGCATAGCTGCTGTTGCGCACGGCGCCGTTGAAGAATGCGTCGAACGGCGAATTGCGCACCGGACTGTAGCGTTCGCCGGCGGCGCTGACCTTGCGCCAGAAATCGGCCAGGGATGCGCGTGCCCGCTCGGAGCCGCCCTGCATGTGACCCCAGGCGCAGACGATCGCATTCATCGCCCCGGCGCTGGTGCCGCAGATGCCGTCGATCGAAATGCGGCCGTCCTCGAGCAGGCGGTCGAGCACTCCCCAGGTGAACGCGCCGTGCGAGCCGCCGCCTTGCAGCGCCAGATTGAGGGGCTTGGGCTTGGCGGTCATCGAGTCGGCGAGCCGTTTCGACGCGCGTGCCGACTGCGGGTCATCATGCGCGGGCTTCCGCGGCGGCCGCGAGCGACGCCCGACGGCGCTGAGCTGCCGGCCAGACCTCGGGGTTGATGAAGTTGACCGGTGTATCGCCGGCCAGGATGCGCAGCGCTTCTTCAACCGCGATCACGCTGATGCGCTGCCCGCTTTCCACCGACAAGCCCGCCACGTGCGGCGTCAACACCGTGTTGTCGAAGTCGAGCAGGGAATCGCCGGCGGGCAGGGGCTGCACCTCGAACACGTCGAGGCCGGCGCCGCCGATCCTGCATTCGCGCAGGGCCTGTACCAGGGCCGCCTGGTCCACCACCGGCCCGCGCGCCACATTGACCAGAACCGCGTTCGGCCGCATCAAGGCAATGCGGCGTTCGTCCACCAGGCGGCGGGTTTCTGCGGTCAACGGGCAGCACAGGGCGATGTAGTCGCTGTCGCTGAAGATGCGGTCGAGCGCTACGCCTTCGATGAACTTCGGCAGGTGCTCGAGATGGCGCTGGTAGCCCAGAACGCGCATGCTGAAACCGTGGTGGCAAATGGCCGCCAGGCGTTGGCCGATATGGCCCACCCCCACGATGCCGACGGTCTTGCCGAAAATCTCCGTGACGCCTTCGGACATCGGGCGCGCTGCGGCCCAGCCGTCGGAGCGCATTGCCTGGTCGATCCGGCCCATGCGCCGTGTCTGCATCAAGAATTGCGTGATGCAGTATTCGGCCACGGTCTGGGCATTCACCCCGGGAACATTGGCCACAACCACACCGGCGGCGGTGGCGGCCTCCACCGGTATCAGATCGACTCCGACGCCGTGGCGCACGCAGCCCGACAGGCGCGGCGCGTATGCGATCAGGTCGGGCGGCAGAAATGCGCGCACGATGATCACGTCGGCGTCTGCGGCTTCGCGGCGCAGCGTGTCGTGATCGATCGCGGCCGCGGTACGCACCTCCACGTGGGGCCCAAGCAGCGCCATGCCGGCCGGGTCGATCGGGTTGGTGAGCAGGACTACGGGTTTTTTCATCTGAAGTTGCCGGGTCGTTTCAGGAACAGCCGCAATGATATGCGAGTCGCGCGCGAAGTCCGCAAGCGGCGCTTGCGGTAAAGTCGCGGCTTCGTCTCAATGCGCAGTTTGAAAGCAACATGGCCCAATACGTCTTCACCATGAACCGCGTCGGCAAGATCGTGCCGCCGAAACGCCAGATTCTCAAGAACATCTCGCTGTCGTTTTTTCCCGGCGCCAAGATCGGTGTGCTGGGTCTCAACGGCTCGGGCAAGTCCACCTTGCTCAAGATCATGGCGGGCATCGACCGCGACATCGAGGGCGAGGCCACGCCGATGCCCAATCTCAAGATCGGCCATTTGCCGCAGGAGCCGCAAATGAACGCGGCACAGAGCGTGCGTCAGGCGGTCGAAGAAGGCATAGGCGGCGTGCTGGCGGCCAAGAAGCGCTTGGACGAGGTTTACGCCGCCTACGCCGAACCCGACGCCGACTTCGACAAGCTCGCCACCGAGCAGGCCGAACTCGAAGCCATCATCGCCACTGAAAGCGAAGGCGGCAACACCGACCTGCAGCTTGAAATCGCCGCTGACGCGCTGCGCCTGCCGCCGTGGGATGCGGTCATCGGCAACCTCTCGGGCGGCGAGAAGCGTCGCGTCGCGTTGTGCCGCCTGCTGCTGTCCAAACCCGACATGCTGCTGCTCGACGAGCCGACCAACCATCTGGACGCCGAAAGTGTCGACTGGTTGGAGCAGTTCCTGCTCAAGTTCCCCGGCACCGTGGTGGCTGTCACCCATGACCGCTACTTTCTCGACAACGCCGCCGAGTGGATTCTCGAACTCGACCGCGGCAGCGGCATTCCGTGGAAAGGCAATTACAGTTCCTGGCTGGACCAGAAGCAGCAGCGCCTGAGCCAGGAGGAGTCGAGCGAGTCGGCGCGCCAGAAGAACCTGAAGAGGGAGCTCGAATGGGTGCGCCAGAACCCCAAGGCGCGCCAGGCCAAGAGCAAGGCGCGCATCGCGCGCTTCGAGGAACTGGCGTCCTACGAGTACCAGAAGCGCAACGAAACCTCCGAGATATTCATCCCGGTCGGCGACCGCCTGGGCGATTCGGTGATCGAGTTCAAGGAGGTGAGCAAATCCTTCGGCGACCGCCTTCTGATCGACAAACTCTCGTTCACCGTGCCGCCCGGCGCCATCGTCGGCATCATCGGCCCCAACGGCGCCGGCAAGTCGACCCTGTTCAAGATGATCGCCGGTCGCGAAAAGCCGGATGCGGGCGAAGTGGCGATGGGCTCCACCGTCCACCTGGCCTTCGTCGAGCAGACGCGCGACGACCTGTCCGACAAGAAGACCGTGTTCGACGACGTTTCCGGCGGCGCCGACATCATCACCGTCGGCAAGTTCGAAATGAGCTCGCGCGCCTATCTCGGGCGCTTCAATTTCAAGGGCGGCGACCAGGCCAAGCTTGTCGGCAACCTCTCGGGCGGCGAACGCGGTCGCCTGCACCTGGCCAAGACGCTGCTCAAGGGCGCCAACGTGCTGTTGCTCGACGAGCCGTCCAACGACCTCGACGTCGAGACCTTGCGGGCCTTGGAAGACGCCCTGCTGGAGTTTCCCGGCTGCGTCATGGTGATCTCGCACGATCGCTGGTTTCTCGACCGCATTGCCACCCACATCCTGGCCGCCGAAGGCGATTCCCAGTGGTCTTTCTTTGACGGCAACTACCAGGAGTACGAAGCCGACAAGAGGAAGCGTCTGGGCGAAGAGGGGGCCAAGCCGAAGCGCATCCGCTACAAGGCGTTGAAGTAGAACGGCGGCGCAGGCGATGCAGGGCGTCAAGACCGGGATCGCGATCGCCGGGGGCGGCATCGGCGGTCTGGTGATGGCGCTGCAATGCCACCGTCGCGGCCTCGATTGCATGGTGTTCGAGGCAGCCGAAAAGCTCGAGCCCCTGGGCGTGGGCATCAACCTGCTCCCGCATAGCGTCAGGATTCTCAGCACGCTGGGCTTGCTTGACGACCTCAAGTCATTGGGCGTCGAGACCGCAGAACTGGCGTATTTCAACAAGCATGGCCAGGCGATCTGGCGCGAGCCGCGCGGCATCGCCGGCGGCTACGACTATCCGCAAATCTCGCTCCATCGCGGCGAGCTGCACTTGATGCTCTTGCAGAAGGCGATGCAGCGGCTCGGTGCGCAGCGCATCCATACCGGGCATGCGCTCAAGCGCTTTGGCGCCGAACATGGCCGCGCCAAGGCGGTGTTCGAAAGCCGCCGCAGCGGCGCGGAATTGGCGACAGTCGAGGCCGACCTGCTCATTGGCGCCGACGGCATTCATTCCACCGTGCGCGCTGCGTTGTACCCGGACGAAGGTCCGCCGCGCTATTCGGGCCGGGTTTTGTGGCGTGGCGCCTGTGAGTGGCCGCCTTTCCTCACCGGCCGCAGCATGATGCAGGCCGGCCATGCGACGCAAAAGGCGGTGATCTACCCGATCTCTCGAAAAGTGTTCGAACAAACCGGCAACAATCTCACCAACTGGATCATGGAGCTGGCCGTGCCGGGCGCTACGCCGCCCAGGCAGGATTGGTCGAAGCAGGTGGACAAGTCGGTGTTCTCCGGGCCGTTCGCACCCTGGAAGTGGGATTGGCTCGACGTCCCGGCCTTGATCGAACACGGCGGGGTTGCCTATGAATACCCGATGTGCGACCGCGACCCGCTGCCGCAATGGTCGTTCGGCCGCGTCACCTTGCTGGGGGATGCAGCCCATCCGATGTACCCGATCGGCTCCAACGGCGCCTCGCAGGCGATCCTCGACGCGCGGGTGCTGGCGCGCGAGATCCAGACGCACGGCGCCACGCCGGAGGCACTCCACGCCTACGAGGCGGAGCGGCGTCCGGCCACCACGCGCATCGTGCTCGCCAACCGCGGCAACGGACCGGAACAGGTGATGCAACTGGTCCAGCAACGCGCGCCCGACGGCTACAAGGTCGTCACCGACGTGCTGTCGCTGAAGGAGTTGGAAGACATCGCCGCCAACTACAAGCGCGTCGCCGGTTTCCAGGTCGAAGGCCTCAACGCCAAGCCGCCGATCGTGCAGCACAAGGCGGGATGAGGCCCGCGCTCGCTTAACCTCGCCCCGCTTGCGGG
>JAYVST010000396.1:0-2933 GCA_043775255.1 Burkholderiales bacterium | reverse complement strand
CGAAGGCGTCACCGCGACCGATCTGGTGCTCACGGTCACCGAGATCCTGCGCCGCGAAAAGGTGGTGGGCAAGTTCGTCGAGTTCTTTGGCGAAGGCACCCGCACCCTCGCCCTGCCCGACCGCGCCACCATCGCCAACATGGCGCCCGAGTACGGCGCCACCATGGGTTTCTTTCCGGTGGACGAACGCACCATCGACTACTTCAAGGGCACCGGCCGCAGCAAGGAAGAGATCGACGCATTCGAGGCCTACTTCAAGGCGCAGGGTCTGTTCGGCGTGCCCTTGCCCGGCGCAATCGATTTTTCACAGGTGGTCAAGCTCGACCTGGGCACGGTGGCGCCGTCGCTCGCCGGCCCCAAGCGGCCGCAGGACCGCATCGAGATCACCCATCTTTCGACCAAGTTCAAGGCGCTGTTCTCCGCCCCGATCGCCGCCAACGGTTTCAATCAGCCGGCCGACAAGCTCACCAGGACCTACCCGGCAGGCACGGGAACGAGCCTGCGCAATGGCGATGTCCTGATCGCCGCGATCACCTCCTGCACCAACACATCGAACCCGGGCGTGATGCTGGCTGCGGGCCTGCTGGCCAAAAAGGCGGTGGAGGCAGGCCTCACCATCGACGCCAAGATCAAGACCTCGATGGCGCCGGGTTCGCGCGTGGTCACCGAATACCTCACCCGCGCCGGCCTGCTGCCTTATTTCGAGAAGCTCGGTTTCGCGGTGGCAGCCTACGGCTGCACCACCTGCATCGGCAACGCGGGCGACCTCACGCCGGAGATCAACGCCGCCATCGCTGAAAACGACTTGGTCTGCGCGGCGGTGTTGTCAGGCAACCGCAATTTCGAGGCGCGCATCCACCCCAACCTCAAGGCCAATTTCCTCGCCAGCCCGCCGCTGGTGGTGGCGTATGCGATTGCCGGCAACGTCACGGTCGATCTGATGACGCAGCCGGTCGGCCGCGGCGCCGGCGGCCGCGAAGTCTATCTGGGCGACATCTGGCCCGACTCGGACGAGATCCACAAGCTCACCAGGTTCGCCATGGATGGCGCCGCCTACCGCGCGAACTATGAAAAAGTGAAGTCCGACCCGGGCAAGCTGTGGGACGCGATAAAGAGCCAGGCGGGCAAAGGCGCAAGCCAGGTCTATGGCTGGCCCAAGTCCACCTATATCGCCAAACCGCCGTTCTTCGACGACTTCGCGATGCAGCCGATGAAGCGTGAAGCCGGTGTGCGGGATGCCCGCATCATCGCCATGTTCGGCGATTCCATCACCACCGACCACATCTCGCCGGCCGGCTCGATCAACCAAGCCACCCCGGGCGGCCAGTACCTGCTCGCCCACGGCGTTGCAAAGGCGGATTTCAACTCTTACGGCAGCCGGCGCGGCAACCATGAGGTGATGATGCGCGGCACCTTCGCCAACGTACGCATCAAGAACCTGATGATCCCCGCCGGCCGCGACGGCGCGCGCGAGGAAGGCGGCAAGACGCTCTACCAGCCCGGCGGCGAGAAGATGTTCATCTACGACGCAGCGATGAAATACATCGCCGAGGGCACGCCGACGGTGATCTTCGCCGGCGAGGAATACGGCACCGGATCTTCGCGCGACTGGGCCGCCAAGGGCACGGCGCTGCTCGGCATTCGGGCGGTGGTGGCCAAGAGCTTCGAGCGCATCCACCGCTCCAACCTGGTCGGCATGGGCGTCCTGCCGCTCCAGTTCAAGCGCGACGACACCTGGCAAAACCTGCACATTTCCCCGCGCGCCATCATCGACGTGGTGCTGGAGGGCGAGATCAAACCGCTATCGGAAGCCAAACTGCGCATCCGCGACACTGAAGGCAACGTGCGCAACGTGACGGTGATCCTGCGCATCGATACGCCGATCGAGGTGGAGTACTACCGGCACGGCGGCATCCTGCCGTATGTGCTGCGGCAGTTGCTCGCGGCTTGAGCGCCCGACCGACGCTTCAGCCAGACCGGTCGCGCACCGCCGGCAAGCCCGGCAGCCCGGTTGCCGCAAGCAGCGCATTGACCACCGCGCACGCCATCGCTTCAGCGGCCAGCACGCCCAGCAACATCATGTTGGCCGGCAGTGTCGACCGGCCCGTCGCCAGCGCGAACACGGTATCGCCATCCCACATCGTGTGAGCGGGGTTGATGGTGCGCGCCAGGCCGTCATGGGCCAGTTGCGCCAGCTTCTGGCATTGCGCCTTGGTGAGTGCGGCGTCGCAGGCGATGGCGCCGATGGTGGTGTTGGTGCCGGGCATCAGCGCCGACGGCAGACTCCCCGCGAGGATGCTCTTCACCGAATCCTGCAATCCCGTGCCGTCCGCCGTGCGCGCGCCGGCAATGAGACGCCCGGTCCCGGGATCGATGATGTCGCCCACCGCGTTGACCGCCACCACCGCGCCCATGGTGAACCCGCCGGCACTGACCGCGGCCGTGCCGATGCCGCCCTTCATCGCCCGCCCCATGCCCCACAGCTTGCCAACCGTGGCGCCGGCGCCCGCACCGACGCTGCCCTGCGCGGGCGATAGCGCCGTTGCCGTCTCACACGCCTTGTAACCGGCCGCCGCATCCGGTCGAATCGCCGGGTTGCCGACGTAGAGATCGAACAGAATCGCCGCCGGCACGATCGGCACCACCCCGGCCGCGCCAACCGGATACCCGATCTTGCGTTCCTCCAGATACCTGACCACACCGGTGGCCGCATCCAGCCCGAAAGCGCTACCGCCGGCAAGCAGGATTGCGTGCACCTTGTCCACCAGGTTGGTGGGCGCAAGAAGGTCCGTCTCGCGCGTACCCGGCGCCGAACCACGCACGTCCACCCCGGCTGTGGCGCCTTCTTCGCTGAGCAGCACCGTGCAACCCGTCGGGCGACGCGCGTCAGTGAAATGGCCGAGTTTGATGCCGGGCACATCGGTGATGGCGCC
>JAYVST010000395.1:0-6254 GCA_043775255.1 Burkholderiales bacterium | reverse complement strand
TGAACTCGCCCACCGCGCACACGCCTTTGGCGCCCGAGCGGCGAAAGCCTTCGAACTTGCCGAATGTGGCCTCGAATTGGTCGACAAAGCGACTGGGATCGACCTGGGCGGTGGCCGGCATGCTGGTCAACAGGGTGGCGCCGGTCAGGACGGACGCAGCAAAGGAAATAGCGCGAGTGTTTGTCATTTGAATTCCTGCGGTTGGGTAATCGAAACGCCCGGTCGATTCTTGACCGTAGCAGGGACTTGGTCGCGCCAATGACGCCAATGCTTACTTGGGGTTTTCCATAATTCGGTAGATTGTCCCATTTCTTCGTCTCGTGGGCGATCTCCGGAGTTACGCAGGAATAGCTGTTTTGGATTCACAGAGCACGGTGCCAAATCGGTCAAAATGCGGGTCGACGTTGGCATGTGTTTGCATGCGACGCAATTTTGACGAGGTCATGGGACATGGATGTGGCGCCATTGAGTTGGCATGACAGTTTCGACCTGGGGTTCGGCCCCATGGATTTGATCCACCGTGAGTTTGTCGAACTGGTCGCGGCCGTGCAGTCGGCGCCGGATGCCGAACTGGCGGATCGCCTTGCAACCCTGGCCACCCACTGCCAGCAGCACTTCGACCACGAAAATCGCTGGATGCAGGAAACCGGTTTCCCGCCACGCGACTGCCATATCGACGAGCACAACGCCGTCTTAAAGTCGGTGCGTGAGGTCCAGGCCCTGCTGGCGCAGGGCGACACCGACAATCCGCGGCGGCTGGCAGCGGAACTAGCCAAATGGTTTCCCGGTCATGCGGACCACCTGGATTCAGCGTTGGCACACTGGATGTGCAAGCGTCGTTTCGGCGGCAAACCGGTGGTATTTCGACGCGATCCGGTCGCCAGGGCGGCGGTCGAACCGGACTAACGCAACGCGTAGAACGCCATCGCCGGGCTGCGGATCGGCAGTTCCTCAAACGATTTGAAGCCTGCCTCCCCCGCCATTGCGCGGGCGCGCGCCGGCCCCCAGCATGCACCCAGGCCGGGTCCGCCCTGGGCGAGCGACTGTGGCACGCAGTGCAGGCAGGAAATCGCATGGAGCATGCGCCCGAACGGGTTGGCGAGATTGTTTTCCAGACGATCGTCCACGCGCGGCTCGACCATCAGGTAGGTGGCGCCCGCGCCGAGCGCGCCGCGGATGGACGCAAGCACGCCGAGCGGGTCGGGCAAGTCATGGATGACGTCGAACGTGCTGATGAAGTCGTAGGAGGCTTCTCCGGCCAGTGCGCCGGCTGCGCCGCAGATGAAGCGTGGCCGGTCGACAAGTCCGGCTTCGCGCGCGTACCCGCGAGCGATCTCGATGGAGCGGGCGTCGAGGTCGAGGCCCTCGATGGTCGCTTGCGGAAAGGCGCGTGCCAGCGTGATCGGCACGATGCCGGTTCCGCAGCCGATGTCGATGGCGCGGCCGCCGGCGCCGAGCCGCTCCACCACACCCGGAATGGCCGGCAGCCAGGTGCGCACCAGCCGGTTTTCGTACACGCCGCGGTTCATCTGCTCGAGCGCAATCGGCAGGCCCGCGCCGAAATCCGCGAAGGCAATGCCGCCGCCCCGTGTAAAGGCTTCGGCTAAGCGGGGCGCCATGGCCATCAACCCTGGCAGCCCGGCGAACAGGCCTCCCAGATAGTATTCGGTCGTCGGATCGGTGAAGAACAGGGCGTGCTCCTGCGGCAGCGCGAAATTGTCCGCAGCCGGGTCGTAGTCGACATAGCCGGCGCAGGCCATCGCCGCAAGCCACTCCTCGGCATAGCGGGGATGCAAGCCGGCGCGCGCGGCGAAGTCAGCGGCGCTGAGCGCGCCTGCACCGGCCATGGCCTTGAACAGCCCGGCGCGGTCGCCGGCCAGGACCAGCGCTGCGGCCATCGCGTTGCCGACGTCGCCCACCACCTTCTGCATGAAGGCTTGCGATTTCTGTTTGTCCATGCGTTCGCTCCTTGACAGTGCAGTCACGCCTTGCGGCAAAGGTCGTCCTTTTCACCACCGCCAGGGTCGCGGGCCGAGGCTGTCATCCGCTTCAAGGGCGTCGATCGATAGCGGCGGCAGGTGCGCGGTAACGTCATGATCGAAGGGGCGCTCCGGCAACGGCCGCGCGCAATCGTCTAGGCGCCCAGGCGTGCCGCCAAGGCGGCGGCGTGCTCCACCACCTTGTAACCGGTGACGCTCCAGTGCACGTGGCCGTTGATCAGCACCGCGATCATCAGCGCCTCGGTGATCTGCTCGACCGTCAGGCCGGCCTTGAGCCCGGCTTCCACATGCGCCTTGGCGCCTTCCTCATGGCCGGCCACTACGTCAAGTACGATGAATACCAGTTCAGTGGTGGCGCGGTCTAAGTGGCCGTGTGGCGGGTCGCGATAGATGCTTTCGCGTGCCGCCAGGTACGCGGCGTAGGCGGCGGGGGCGTAGCGCTTCATCGCCGCCACCGAAGCCGGCATTGCGCCGATGGTCTGTTCGAAATGCCCGGCATTGCCAGTCTTGTCTGTCATGTCGTCATCGGTCCGGTCGCGGGAAGCGAGGGCCGCTCCTTTGGTCGCAGGGTAGCGCGGGATGCGTGCGGGCGCAATCCGCGGTAGACCGCGCGGCCGGCTCGGCCCCGCGCCATGCGCTGCCGACCAGGCGCGCCTTGTGGCGCTGATCGACGCGGGTGCTCAAAAGCGGTCGGCGCGAAACGGGCCGACATCCAGGCAGGTCGCCTCGCCGGACACCATTTCGCCGATCAGGCGGCCGGTGACAGGTCCCAGGGTCAGGCCGTGGTGCGCGTGGCCGAAAGCGAACCAGAGGCCGCGATGGCGCGGCGCCGGACCGATGATGGGCAGCATGTCCGGCGTGCATGGGCGCGCGCCCATCCACGGCGCGGCATCGAGGCGTTCGCCGAGGGGAAATATCTCGCGCGCCACCGGCTCAGCACGGGCCAGTTGGACCGGGGTCGGCGGCGCGTCGCGCAGCGCGAATTCAGCGCCGGTGGTCAGGCGCACGCCACGCGGCGTCGGCACCAGACAGTAGCCGCGTTCGCCGTCGAGCACGGGGCGATTGAGGAGCGCGCCGTCGCGTGCGCCGTAGTGCATGTGGTAGCCGCGCTTGACCGCCAGCGGCAGGTTGTACCCCAGGCGGCGGGTGACGACATCGGCCCAGGGGCCGAGAGCCACCACCACGCCGGCTCCCGACGCAGGGCCGGCGGCGGTCGTCACGCGCCAGCGCGCGCCGTCCTGCACCAGTGTGGCGGCTTCGCCGACGGTGAAGTTGCCTCCGAGGCGCTCGAAATGCGCCAGATACGCCAGCCCCAGCGCCTGCGGATCGGGCACGGTAGCGGGCTCGGTCCAGTGCAGAGCGCCGCACATCAGCGGCGCCAGGTGCGGTTCCGCCGCCGCCAGCGCGCGTGCATCCAGGGCGCGATAGGCCACGCCGAATTCGCGCCGCCAGGCCTCCGCCTCGGCGAACGCGGCGTCGCGCGCCGCGGCGCTGCGAAAAGCGCGGATCCAGCCTGCACGCCGGATCAGATGCGTGGCGTCGGCCGCATGTGCCATGGCCTCGTGTTCCTCGACGCAGCGGGCGATCAGCGGCGCGTAACTGTGCGCAATGCGCGCATGGCTGGCCGGTCGCGAATGGCGGCTGTAACGCAGCAGGAAACCGGCGAGGCGCGGCAGGGCCGCCCAGTGGTACACCGCGTCGATGGCGCGGTTGCCGCCGATGCGTGCCAGCGTCGCCAGGTCCTGCGGAAAACCGTAGGGCACCACGCCTTCGCGCTGGATCAGCCCGGCGTTGCCGAACGAGGTTTCCTCCATCGCGCCGCGCCGATCCACCAGCAGCGTGGCCAGCCCGCGCTTTTGCAGGTGCCATGCCGCCGCTACGCCGACCATCCCTGCGCCCAGCACCAGAACATCGTATTCGCGCGTCATCGGGGTACTGCCCTCCATGGAAGCGGTGCGATGCCCTCGGGTCGTGCGTGTTCGACCGACAGGTGGAGCAGGCTGGCTTCGAACTCGACGCCGGCCCTGCGGGCAACGGCGAGACCGGCCGCAAGGGCGATGCAAATGACCAAAGGGCGATGATGCATGATGCGTAGACGTCTGCAAATGACCAAATGGCGATGATGCATGATGCGGAACCGTCTGCAAATGACCAAATGGCGATGATGCATGATGCGGAACCGTCCGGAAATGACCAAATGGCGATGATGCATGATGCGGAACCGTCCGGGCCGGCGAACGAGGGAGGGCGAATGCTACACGTCGCCCGCGGTCGGCGCTTCCGGGCAGGAAGTGACGCACATTTCCCGGCGTAGCCGGCAAGGCGGGTTCGCACGCCGCACTCGCGGCGCGCCGGCCGGCCGCAAGACCGCGGGATCGAAGGCGAAGTACTCGGCACATGCATGCCCCGCGATCGTGCCGACCAAGGCCTGTGAACCGGGTAGGTTCAAAGCAAAAACATCGGCGCCGCCGCGCTCGCGCGCAGGGCGAAAATCGCCAAGCAGTCGATGGACCGTAAGCGACCAACTACCTTGTCCGAGCGACGCCCAGATGGCAGGGCAAGTGCTTCGAAGTGCTTCGAGTCCGGGCGCGCGTCAGGCCCTGGGCTCGCTACAATCGCCTCCCTTTGCTCCCGGAGCGCAGCGATGTCGGAAAAGACAGACTTCTCCCCCGCCTATTACAAGGTCATCAAGGCGATCGACACCTTTACCGAATGGACCGGAAAGACTGTGGCCTTGGTTTGCGTCCCGCTGGCCCTGACCGTGTTCTGGGAGGTCGTGGCGCGGTCCTTTCTCGGGCAGGCGACGACCTGGGCCTATGAACTGTCCTACATGCTCTACAGCGTGTTGTTCATGCTTGGCGCGCATTACGCACTGCTGCGGGGTGCGCATATCCGCACCGATCTGCTGTGGGAAAAATTTTCCGACCGTACAAAAGGCAAGATCGACTTCTACGCGTTCATCTTCCTGTTCTTCCCCGGCATGATCCTGCTTTTTGGCGCGAGCGTGGAAGATGCCTGGCGCGCTTTCACGATGGGCGAGCGCAGCGACCAGACCGCGTGGCGCCCTTACCTCTGGCCGATGAAGTCGGTGGTGCCCTTGACCGCCGTGCTGCTGCTGGTGCAGGGCACGTCCGAGATCATGAAGAGCTGGTTCGCGATGCGCACCGGGCGGCTGTTCGAGCACAAGGACGGGGGCGAGATATGACCGGCCAGGTCGCAATCGGGCTGGTCATGTTGGTCGCCATGGTCAGCGTGATTTTCGTCGGCTTCCCCATCTCTTTCACGCTGATCATCATCGCGCTCGGCTTCGGTTGGGCGGGCCTGGGTGAAAGCGTCTTCAACCTCGCCTACCTGCAGACGCTCGGCATGATGAAGACCGAGGAACTCGTGGCGATCCCGCTGTTCATCTTCATGGGGTTCCTGACCGAACAGGCCGGGCTCATGGCGCGGTTGTTCAAGGCGTTCCGCGATCTGCTCGCACCTGTGCGGGGTTCGCTCTACCTCGGCGTGATCCTGACGGCCACGGTGTTTGCGATGGCCACGGGCATCGTCGGCGCGGCGGTTACGGTTCTCGGCATCATGGCCGGGCCGATCATGATCAAGTCCGGCTACGACGCGCGCATGGCTTCGGGCGCGATCGCCGCGGGCGGCACACTCGGCATCCTGATCCCGCCCTCGGTGATGCTCATCGTGATGGGGCCGGTCCTGGGCGTGTCCGTGACTGACCTTTACGCGGGGGCGCTGGGGCCCGGGCTCCTGCTGGCGTTCATGTACATCGTCTATACGCTGGTACGCAGCTTCATCAACCCCAAGCTCGGCCCGCCGGTGCCGCTCGCGGAGCGCGAGAAGTCCCGGCTCGTTGTACTAAAGGAGGTGTTCCTCGGCATGGTGCCGCTGGGGCTGCTCATCACCTGCACGCTGGGCTCGATCCTGATGGGCTATGCCACGCCGACCGAGGCATCGGCGGTCGGTGCGATGGGCGCGTTCGCGCTTGCCGTCGCTTACGGAAAGTTCACCTTTGCGGGCCTGAAGGCGGCTTGCATCAGCACGATGAATACTTCCAGCATGGTGCTTTTCCTCGCGGTCGCGTCCAACATATTCGGCGCGGTGTTCGCGCGGCTCGGCACGGCGCAGTGGATCACCGACACACTGCTCTCGCTGCCGCTGCCGCCGTTCATGATGCTGCTGCTGGTGCTGTTCCTGCTGTTCCTGCTCGGCTGGCCGTTCGAGTGGCCGGCGATCATCCTGGTGTTC
>JAYVST010000394.1:0-2358 GCA_043775255.1 Burkholderiales bacterium | reverse complement strand
TGCCAGCCGGTGTCGACATAACCGGGCGCCACGCAGTTGACGCGCACTTCCGGCCCGAGTACCCGCGCCAGCGATTTGGTCAAGGTATGCACGGCGGCCTTGGTGGCCGCATAGGCGGTCGAGGTTCCGCCGCCGGTGACGCCGGCACGCGAGCCGATGTTGACCACGCTGCCGTGGCCGCTCGCCTTGAGCGCTGGGGCGGCGGCGCGTGTCATCTGGTACACCGACACCACATTGTTGCGATACAGGCGCAGGAAGTCGTCGCCGGACAGGGCGTCGAGGTCGGCGGCCGGTGCGACCTTGGTCTCGCCGGCATTGTTCATCAGCGCATCGATGCGCCCGTACTTGTCGAGCGCGGCCTTGACCAGCGCCTTGCAGGCGTCATCGTCGGCCACGTCGGCTTGCACCGCGATTGCGTCACCGCCCAGCCTGCGGCAATCCGCCGCGACGGCCTGGGCCGGTTCGCGGCTGTTGCGATAGTTGACAACGAGTCGCCAGCCCTGGGCAGCCAGTTGGCGGGCGGTTTCGGCGCCGATCCCGCTCGACGCTCCGGTGATGATGGCGACGCGCTGTTCCATCACGCCGCCTTGGCTGGGCGCAGCTGCAGCGACTTGTATTCGAGGAATTCCTCCAGCCCGTAGACGCCGGATTCGCGCCCCCGGCCCGACTGCTTGAAGCCGCCGAAAGGCGCCAGCGGGTTGAACGGTCCGCCGTTGATGTCGATCTGCCCGGCACGCACGCGCCGCGCCACCCGCTTGGCACGCTCTTCGTCCTTCGACCAGATGGTGCCCGCCAAGCCGTAGACCGAGTCGTTGGCGATTCTGACCGCGTCGTCCTCGTCCTTGTAGGTGAGAATCGACAGCACCGGCCCGAAAATCTCCTCGCGCGCGATCGTCATCGAGGAGTCGACCTTGCCGAACACCGTGGGCTTGACGAAATAGCCTTTGGGCTGGCCATCGGGCGCCTCAGGGCCGCCGGTCAGGAGCTGCGCGCCCTCTTCGATGCCCTTCCTGATGTAGGCGCGCACGCGGTCGCGCTGCACCTCCGAGATGAGCGGCCCGAGCCGCGCGTCGCCCATCGGGTCGCCGACGGTGAACGCTGCGGCAGCCTGGGTGGCAATGGCGGCGGCCTCGTCGTAACGCGACTCCGGCACCAGCATGCGGGTGGTCGCGGCGCAGGTCTGGCCGGAATTCAGATAGCAGTAGCTCACCGTCGCCTTGACTGCGGTGGCGAGATCGGCGTCGTCCAGCACGATGGCGGCGGACTTGCCGCCCAGTTCCAGCGCGACCCGCTTGACGGTCTCGGCCGCCAATTCGGACACCCGCTTGCCGGCCCGCGTGGACCCGGTAAAGGACACCATGTCGACATCCGCCGAGCGCACCAGCGCCTCACCCACCACCGGCCCGGTGCCGGACACCAGGTTGAACACGCCCTTGGGCAGCCCGACACCATCGATGATCTCGGCCAGCATGAAGGCATTGAGCGGCGCGACCTCGGAAGGCTTCAACACCACGGTACAGCCGGCCGCCAACGCAGCGGCGACCTTGAGCGCGATCTGGTGCAGCGGAAAATTCCACGGCGTGATCGCCGCCACCACCCCCACCGGCTCGCGCACGATCAGCGAATTGCCCACCGCGCTCTCGAACTCGAACTCTGCCGCCAACTTGGCGTACATGCCGAAGGTGTTGACCGGATTGCCTACCATCACCCGCTGCGCCAATTTGAACGGCACCCCGACCTCGCCGGTGATGGTGCGCGCGAACTCGTCGGCGCGCGCCTTGATGCCGGCCTGGATGGCCGTCAGGTATTCGCCGCGTTTGGCCGCGGACGTGGTCGACCAACCCTCGAAGGCGGCGCGCGCAGCAGCGACTGCCGCATCGGCATCGGCCGCGGTGCCGGCCGGAATGCGCCCCATCACCTCCTCGGTCGCGGCGTTGATCACGTCGATGGTCGCGCCGCCGGCGGCGCCGATCCAGGCGCCGTTGATGTAGAGCTTGTCGCAGATTTTCATGTCGCTTTCCATTCGATGAGACCGTCCAAGGCCAAGGCGCGGGATTCTAGCGCAGGGGCTTGTGGGCACACCTGTCACCGAAGGCAACTGTCTGCGCAGAAAATTGTGAAGTTGCCTGCGCAGCGCGCAGCAGAGCATAGTCACGAACACCAAGTCCGACCACTCGAAGATGAAATCTTGCGGGAAACATGCGCGGTTGCGCCGCACCTGCCAATTGAGCCGACGCGTTTCCACGCCATACGTGCTGCTGCTCGGTCGGCGTCGAGCAGGACCTTCAGCTATCGCAAAACCGCCAACTGCCCCACCCTCCCCTCGATCATCGCCATCATCCGCCGATACTCCGCCCC
>JAYVST010000393.1:0-3665 GCA_043775255.1 Burkholderiales bacterium | reverse complement strand
TTCCGAAAAGGCGGCCTCCACGCGGGCGCGCCACCGCAGTGCTGCCGGGGTTCGCCGACAGAACTGGACGGCGCGCTCGACATAGTCATCGACGTCAGTGGCGACCATGTCGGCCAGTCCGGCGTGTATCAGCGCGCTGGCGCCGACCCGTGCGGCAAAGCGGTCGCCGCAGATGGTCAGTAGCGGAAGGCCGGCGGCGAGCGCCTGCACGCCGGTGACGTGGGCGCCATAGTGGAACGTGTCGAGGAAGGCGTCGGCCAGACGCATGCGCTTGAGGTGGTTCGGAAGCGTTTGTCGCGGCGCGAAAATCAGTCTTGCGGGATCGACCCCCATCCGTGCGGCTTGGCCACGCAAGTTGTCGCGCACCGGGCTGCCCGCTTCAAGCAGCCAGAGTACCGCGTCAGGACAATGATCGAGAATGCGCATCCACGCCCTGAACACGCCGGGCTCGAGCTTGTAGGCGTTGTTGAAGCAGCAAAACACCGGCACATCTTCCGGCAAGCCGCACTCGCCCCGCGTGGGCGCAACTCCGTGGCGCGCCCATGCTGCCCAGCGCGGATCGATCGGCATGTAGCAACCGGGCAGGCGCGCCCCGGGCGTCTCCGGGTCGAACACGACGGCATCGCCAAGCATCGCATCAACCCCGGGCAGGTCGAATAGCGCGGGTGTACCGAACACCAGCAAGTGGCTGCGCGCAGGTCGATGGAGATGCACGCCCGGACGTCCGTTTTCGAGCAGGCCGGTCAGGTCCACCAGCACATCGATGTCGTCGTAAAGGATCAACCCCGCGCACTCCTGGGCGCTGAAGTGGGCGACGTTGCGGAAGACGTCCGCGTTTTCCGTGCATTCGGTACGCCAGCGGCTGCCGTCATGGCCAGTAAGCGCGTAGGCAAAAACCTCGAAGCGCGCCCGGTCGTGCGCAGCCATGAGGGGTGCGGTAAGCATCGCAGAAGGGTGTTCGCCGAATCCGGCGCCGAGATAACCAAT
Source organism: Burkholderiales bacterium (assembly GCA_043775255.1). Classification (GTDB taxonomy): domain Bacteria; phylum Pseudomonadota; class Gammaproteobacteria; order Burkholderiales; family JAEUOS01; genus JAEUOS01. Next base: position 2,678 of record JAYVST010000393.1, on the reverse strand, counting down.
GCGCAGGCGCGCGCGCGATTCGCGTTTCGGCCGTGGCCATTTCAGTGGCGCGTGGAGGGTGCGCAGTTCGCGCACATGGGCGTTGAACAGTGCGCGGCACTGTGTGGCGTCGAGTCCTGCCGCTAAGGCATGGAACGGCGTTTCGGCTGATTCGAGACGCACGGTCTCGTCTGACGCGAGCGCAGCGGCGGCACCGAGCCAGGCCGGCAGGCCATTCCAGTCGCAATATCGCAAAGCCTCGGCGCCTGTGGTGAGGAAGAACAGGCGCGCATCCAGGCCGACGCGGAGTTCGGCGGGTAGGCGGGCGAGTTCCACTGTGGCTTGTTCGAGGTCACCCTGCATGGCCCGCGCCGCGGCGAGACCGCGCCGCGCGAGAGCGTCGCCCGGTTCAACGGCGAGGATGCGGGCTGCTGCCGTGATGGCGGTCGCGGGCTGCCTGGCTGCCAGCGCAGCCTCAAGCAGCAGGTGAAAGGTCTCTGGTCGCGTTTCCGCGCCGGCGCTGGCGGATTCGGCAATCTGCAGCGCCGCCGACACCCGACCCGCGCGCAGCGCGTACGCTGCGCGCGTGTGCAACACCGAGGCATCGCCCGGCGCCAGGCCGGTGGCGCGTTCAAGCGCGCGCTCGGCTGCTGCCGGATCGCCATCGGCTTCGCAAGCGAGCGCGAGGTTGCACCAGGCCAGGATATGCGTCGGGTGCGCGTGCAGCAATGTCTCGAGGATTGCGCGGGCGGCTTTGCACAGCTTGAGTTCGAACATGCAGGCGGCCAGGCCGCATCCGAGTTCCGGATCCACTGGATCGAGCGCGATAGCTGCGCGGAACCAGCGCATGCCGTCCTCGGATCGGCCGAGCGCATGACTTGCGGCCGCCGCGAGCGCCGCCGCCCGCGAATCTCGCGGCGCGGCCTCATGCGCGACGAGCGCCAGGCGCAGTGCATCGGCAGGCTGTCCGTCCCGGAAATGCCGCGAGGCTTGGTCGAGGATTGTTTCCACGCTCAGCTTGCGCCGATAATCGGCAGATGGCTACGATGTTGCACATTATCAACGCCTTCGAGACTACGACCCGCGGCTCCGAGCGCGCCGCGCTGGAAGCCGGGCGCCTTCTGCAGGATCTCATGCCCACCACGCTCTGGTCGACCGTGGCGCCGCCACCGGCGGTGCAGGCGCTGGCGGCGGACTGGGGCGTGAAGATTCAGTCCATCCAGCCTTTCGCCCGCCGCTTTCCCGTAGGGGGTGTGCTGCTGATCTGGGGCACGCATTTCGATCCCGGCATGTGGCTCGCCGCCTCGCGCTGCGAGCGCGTGGTGATCGTCAACGAGCTGTTCAACTATGCCTATCTGTTGCGACGCGTGCTCGAGGTCAAAGCGGCGGGCTTGCCGCTGCCGGCGATTCTCCATGTTTCGACCCTGTTGTGCGATGCGTCCGTTCTGGACGGACCGGTTCTTTATCCGACGGCAAAGCTGGCAGCCATGTTTTCGCTTGCTCGCCCCCCTGAACGCGGCACGGTCGTGGTCGGGCGCATGAGCCGCGACGTCCCCGAGAAGCATCACCCGGACGACCCGCTGCTGTATCGCACGCTGGTCGCCGAAGGGCTCGCGGTTCGGCTGCAGGGGGCTACCGTGCTCGCTGCCGCTCTGAAAAACCGCGCCGAAGTCGAACTCCTGCCCGAGGGCACGATGGCGGTCGACGATTTCCTTGCCGGCATCGACATCTTCTTCTACCGGACTGCGGGCGAGGGCCGGTTTGTCGAACCGGCCGGGCTCGTGGTTGCCGAGGCGATGGCTGCCGGGTTGCCCGTCGTTGCGGTGCGACCCGGCGGCTTCGCGGACCTGTTCGACCATGGCGAGAACGGCTTTCTGGTCGATACGCAGGAAGACGCGTACAGGGCGATCATGCGCCTGGCGCGGGACCCTGCGTTGCGCCGCGCGATCGGTGCTGCGGCGCGGCGCACGGCCCAGGAACGATTCGGCCCCGTTTACGCCCGTCGATTGCACGACATCGTGTGCCCACCGGCCTAGTTGAGGTGATGCACGCATGACTGGCGCGATCCACGTCGTCAACGCATTCGAGAGCGCGATGCGCGGCTCGGAACGTGCGACGCTGGCGGCGGCACGGCGGCTGGCAAGGAGCGCCGCGGTGACCGTCTGGTCGACCGGACAGGTGCCGGCGCCGGTGTCCGTGCTCGCGCGCTCCTTCGATGTCGAGTTGCAGGTCATCCAGCCATTCCGCGGTCGCTTTCCTCGCGACGGCACACTGCTGTTGTGGGGAACGCACTTCGAGCCCGGCCTGTGGCTGAAGGCTTGCCGCTGTGAACGTGTCTTGGTGGTGGGCGAACTGTTTCGAAATGCCGGCCTGTACCGCAATCTGCTTGCGGTGCGTTCGGCCGGGTTGCCCGAGCCTTCGATCATCTACGTCTCGTCGTTGCTGCGCGATTCGGCGCTCCTGCCGGGCGCGGTGCTGTCTCCCCTGCCTGACCTGGCGCCCATGTTCAGAGTCGAGCGTGACCCGCACCGCCGCGCGTCACTGTCGGCCGGGTCAGCCGCGATGTCCCCGAAAAGCACCATGCGGACGACCCCTTGTTGTATCCTGATCTTTACCCAGAATCGATCCTGCTGGACACGGATGATTGTGACGCAGCAGATAAGACGCGCCACATCCCGGTGAGGTCGTCGAGGCGCTGG
>JAYVST010000392.1:0-5644 GCA_043775255.1 Burkholderiales bacterium | reverse complement strand
AGGCCGCGCTCGCGCAGGGTTTCCCAGACACCGTCGGTCAGCAGGAGAAACAGGTCGCCGGCCTCGACCTCGCCCTCGGAGAAATCCAGATGCAGGCGCTCGTCGATGCCGATGCCGCGTGTCAGCACGTGCCCCATGTCCGGGCGGTCCCACACGTGGTCGGTTGTCAGTTGTGCAGGCTTGCCGGCGCGGACCAGATAGCAGCGGCTGTCGCCGACGTGGGCAAGGCAGTAGCGGCGCCCGCGCAGCACCAGGGCGGTGAGCGTGGTCGCCATGCCGTTCCACGCCTGGTGCGAACGGCCTTGTGACATCACCCAGCGGTTGATCGCATTGGCGACCCGGTCGATCGCCAGCGCGGTTTCCCAGGTATCGGGCGTGGAATAGTAGTCGGTGAGCAACCCGCGCACCGCATACTCCGCCGCCTCACGGCCGCCACCGTGGCCGGATACACCGTCGGCGATCGCCGCCAGCACGCCCTTGTTCGACAGTTCGTCGCCCGCAGGCACGATCATGCCGAGGAAATCCTCGTTGCGTTCACGGACCCCCTGGTCCGTCGCGTATCCGGTGGTGACTGCTAGGGGCATGACGGCATCTTAGCCGTCGCGGCTATCCCTCATACCTTTGCGGTGGTCATCCGCGCCGAACCCCAGGTGGTACGCCAGCGCGTCTTGACGGCGGTCAGGCCGACCAGGGCGACGATTGCCAGCGACGCGAAAATCAGGAAGCCCGTCTGGTAGCTGCCGGTGAGCTGCTTCGAATACCCCAGGCTGGAGGCGAGGTAGAACCCGCCTAAGCCGCCGGCCATGCCGACCAGACCGGTCATCACGCCGATCTCCTTGCGAAAGCGCTGCGGCACCAGCTGGAAAACCGAGCCGTTGCCCATGCCCAGGCACAGCATCGCGGCGACAAACAGCGCCAGCGCCGTGTATTTCGATACTGGTCCGAAGCTGACGATGAACAGGAACAACGCGGCCAGCACATACATGAGCGAGAGCGACTTGATGCCGCCGATGCGGTCGGCGATGGCGCCGCCCAGCGGGCGGAACATCGAGCCGGCGAACACGCATGCTGCGGTGAAGAACCCCGCGGTCACCGCCGACAACCCGTACTGCGCATTGAAGTAGATCGTCAGCGACGACGCCAGCCCGACGAATCCGCCGAAGGTGACACTGTAGAAGAACATGAACCACCACGCATCCCGGTCCCGCAGCACCTTGAGATATTCGGTCAGCGGCTTGGGCGGCGGGCAATCCGGGCTGTCGCGGGCCATCACCAGATAAAGGATGAATACCGGGATCAGCGGGATCAGCGCGAGGCCGAACACGTTTTGCCAGCCGAAAGCCTGCGCCAGCGACGGCGCGAACAGCGCGGCCAGCACCGTGCCGGAGTTGCCCGCGCCGGCAATACCCAATGCGGTGCCTTGATGCTCGGGTGGATACCAGCGAGACGCCAGCGGCAGCGCGACCGCGAACGAAGCGCCCGCCACGCCCAGGAACAGGCCAAGCACGAGCACCTGCTCGTAGCTGTGAACCCCCGCGAGCCACGCCACCAGCAGCGCGACGATGACGAGCACCTGCCCGATCGCCCCCGCCATTTTGGGTTTCAGATGATCGACCAGGATGCCCATGACGATGCGCAGCAGCGCCCCCGAAAGGATCGGCGTGGCCACCATCAGACCTTTTTGTGCGGCAGTAAGACCGAGGTCGTTTGCAATCTGCACGCCGAGTGGACCCAGGACGACCCAGACCATGAACGCAAGATCGAAGTACAGGAAGGCGGCAAACAGCGTGGGGGGATGCCCGGCGTTCCAGAATGAGGTTTTCATGCGTGCCATCTCCGTCGATGCGTTGCGACTCGTCATTGAGCCCGGTATCGGGGTCAATGCAAGCGGTGTGCCAGCTTTGCGGGAGACTCAAGGCGTCGCTGCTAATTGCACACGGCGGCACTTCGATGGTGCATGGTCACCGCGCGTGGTGCAACATGTGCAGAACTTGCAACCAGCCCGTGCCTGACGCGCGGATCGACGCGCCGCAGCCCGACTCAGCGGCGCTTACCACAGACCTGTTCAGTCAATTCGATCGCCTTGAATTGTTCAGGTCCTTGCCGCCGGAGATCATTCTTGAACTGGGCAAGAAGTCCTATAGGGTGCGCTACGCCGTCAGCGAAACGCTGGTGTGGCAGGGTGAATTCAACAATGACATTTTCATTCTGCTCGAAGGTCAGCTCGAAACCGGCGTGCAGGGCAGCGACAAGCGCGCTGCCATCGGCCCCGGCGAACTTTTTGGCGAAATCGCCTGGCTGACCCACGGGTCGCGCGCGGCGAGCGTGCGCGCCGTGATGGACTCGGTCTGCCTGGTTATCAAGGAGCGCGACCTGCAGATTCTCGCCTACCAGAGCCCGTCCATCCTGCAGTCGATTGCCGCCACTTTGGCCAGGCGCCTCAGGACCTATCTGTAGACCAACCGGCGGAGCCACGCAAGTCAGCATGGTGCAGATTATCTGATAAACTGATTATAAGATAAATGTTTGCTTTGCCGCCCCTCTTGCTTTGCCGCCCCTCTTGCGTTGCCGCCCCTTTAGTAACGGAGCTTCCCATGGTTGCCCTTGCCGTCAGCGTGACGGAGTTCGCGCGTAGCCTTTCCGATTTTCTCAACCAGGTGCAGTACCGCGGGCTGGTGCTCGATATCGAGCGCGGCAAACGGGTGGCGGCACGTGTGGTGCCGGTGGCTGCGGTCGAGGGCTTTCCGCTTGACCGCCTGGATGCGATGCTGGCCCAGGGGCCGCAACTGGCCGCCGCTGACAGGACGAGCATGGCCGACGATACGCGCAAGGTGCGTGCGCAACTAAGCAAGGCACGCGGCCGCACCGACCCATGGGTCTCCTGATCGATACCGATGTCTGGGTGCTGGCCGAGAAAGCCGGCGGCCAGGTCAACCTCGGCCGCTGGGCGCAGCATGGCGGCGCCTTCATGAGCGCGGTGACGGCAAGTGAACTCCTGGTGGGCGTGGAGCGTGCCAACACGTCGCAACGCCGCGCGCAACGGGGTGCGTTTGTCGAATACCTGCTGGCCAACATCCCGGCGCTCGAATTTTCCGTCGCCGTCGCGCGTACCCACGCGCGCATGCTGGCTGCCCTGTCCAAAGCCAAGACCGCTGGCGCCCACGATGCCCTGATCGCGGCGACAGCCATACACCATGGTCACGCTCTGCTCACCCGCAATGTCTCTGATTTCCGTATTTTTCCAGGCCTGAAGGTCGAGACTTTTGGTCTTGTCCCCGAAAGACGTGCTCCATAGAGGTTTGGACCGCCGCAATGGAAGTAATTGTCGGCACGGATTGCTTTACTCAAAAAAATGGCCACCGAGAAGCCGCCGCCATGTTCCCACTCGGCCATCACCTGCGCGTCGTCCGCCGACAGCAGGCCACGCCGAAGGGCCGCGCGCAGCAGTCGCCGATGCACCGCAGCCTGAACGTCCCCGATCGCGGGCACATCCAGTGTGCTTGCCGGGTAAAAAACCGCTCTCCCGGACGCATCGCCGTCGAACACACCATCCGCCACCACGCAGTGAAAGCGAAGTTTCAGTGGAGGCTAACGCCGGCTTCATCGGCGTTAAGCGCAGCGGCCGAAACTAAAGTGCAGATGAGTGTTGGGCAGCGCCCCGAAGCGATGGATGAAGATCACGGCGCCGAGGCGGGACGCCGCACTGGCGCCGGGGCTATGTTGCCTTAGCACTCGCTCGATGGCGCTCAGGAATATATGCAATGGCACCATCCGGATGCGATCGTCGAAAGCACCACGGCGGCCACCGCCCGGGCCCGCCCACCCAAGGGCACCAAGCCCAAGTTCACAGTCGTCACGTTGCAGCCCTCCGGTAGCCGCGCCCTGCCGCGCAGTCGGGGCACGATTCGCGCCGCGCCGCCTTAGCTCAGCTGGTAGTGCAACCGCCTTGTAAGCGGTAGGTCACCCGTTCGATTCGGATAGGCGGCAACAGTTAACTGAAGAGGGCTTGAACTTTTGGCCCCTTGGCTTGAGTGCGATCAGGTCAAGTTCAGTTCAGTCCTTTCCAATTCAGGTCGTCACGGGAGATCTCCGCTATGCTCCAAGACTCGTTGGTCTTACCTGCAGTACCAACCGAAGGTCCGAACCCATGAACGCCCGCAGTCTCCTGAAGACCTTCCTCTGCGCCGCAACGCTGGCCGCCTGCGGCGCCGCTACGGCGAAAGACTTCCCGAACCAGCCGATCAAGCTGGTCGTGCCTTTTGCACCGGGCGGCTCCACCGACCTGGCCGCGCGCCTGGTCGCCGAATTCGGCGGGCGCGAGCTGGGCCAGACCATCGTGGTCGACAACAAGGCCGGGGCGGGCGGCTCGCTCGGCATGGAATTCGTCGCCAAGGCCCGGGCCGATGGCTACACCCTGGGCATGGCCACCGTCAGCACCCATGGTGCCAATCCTGCGGTGTACGGCAGCCGCCTCAAGTACGACCCAACGAAGGACTTCGCGCCAGTCACCAACGTGGCCACCACGCCCAGCGTGTTCGCGGTGCACCCCAAGGTTGCGGCGCAGGACATGAAGCAGTTCATCGCGCTGGCGCACGGCAGTCCCGGCAAGTACAGCTACGGCACGCCGGGCGTGGGATCGCTGGGCCACGCCAACGTCGAGCACTTCGCTGCCCTGGCCAGAATCAAGCTGCTGCATGTGCCCTACAAGGGCGCCAGCCTGGCGATGAACGACGCGTTGAGCGGCCAGGTCGATGCCATCACCGATAACCTGCCTACCGCCTTGCAGCACATCAAGTCGGGCAAGTTGCGCGCCTTGGCCGTGCTGTCGGAAAAGCGCTCACCGGTGCTGCCGGAGGTGCCCACCTACGTCGAGCTGGGCTATGCGCAGATGGGCGGCGGCGGCTGGTTCGGTATCGTCGCGCCGGCCGGCACGGCGCCGGAGGTGGTGGCGAAGCTCAACGCCGCCTATCACAAAGCGATGAAGCATCCCGACTTCATCCGCAGAATGGAAGAGTCCGGCGCCGCGTTGATTCCCGGTACGCCGGAGCAATTCGGCCAGCAGATCCGCGAGGCGATCCAGCGCTACCACAACGTGGCCAAGGTGGCCGACATCCGCGCCCAATGAACGATGGCGCCGTTCGCCCTTGTGCCGCCGACGGTCGCCGCGCTGCCGCTGACCTGCGATTCGCCCCATAGCGGCGCCTGCTGCCCGGACGATTACCGTCACGCCGTGCCGCGTGCGCTGCTGCGCCGGGCCGAGGACACAGACGTCGAGGCGCTGTGGCAGGCCGTGCCGGCGGCCGGCGGCACGCTGTTGCACGCACATTTTCCGCGCAGCTATATCGACGTCAACCGCACGCTGGACGATCTGGACCCGCAGTTGCTGGACGGCCCGTGGTCGCAGCCGCTCGCGCCCGGAAGAATAGGAATTTCAACGCCGCGTTTGGAAGTGTCTCGTCCGTTCCCGTCCGAGTCAATGGTGAAATTCGTGCGCAAGGTTTCCGATCGTCCCTGAAAGACCCGCTCCGGAATTTCCGGTGTCTGTGCGTAAGCGGTCAACCTGAGGCGTTGTTTCAATAGGCGACGCATTCGTTCAGAATTTCTCCACTGTCAACCGAGTGGAGAAATCATGAAAGAGCCAAGA
>JAYVST010000391.1:0-8883 GCA_043775255.1 Burkholderiales bacterium | reverse complement strand
TGCCGGGCACGCCATTCGCATCCGCGGTGATGTTGAAGGAGGTGCTGGAACGCTTTCGTGTGCCGACCACGGTTTCGGTGATCGAAGGCGAGGTATCCGCCGGAGGTCTCTATGGCAGCGTCGCACCGGCCTTAGAAGCGATCGCGCGCGCGATCTTCCGCTTGCCGCATGTCGAGTTGGCGAGCCATTCCTTGTCGCATCCTTTCAACTGGCGCCTGGCGGCGCAACCGCGCAAGGCCGGGGACCCGCAGGTCCACCTGAGCATTCCGGGCTATCGCTTCGACCAGGCACGTGAAATCAGGGGTTCTGCCGACTACATCAACCGGACCCTCGCGCCGGATGGCAAAAAGGTAAAGGTCTTTCTCTGGACCGGCGATTGCGCACCGGTTCCCGAGAATATCGCCGAGACCTTTCGCGCCGGACTGCTAAACATGAACGGTGGCGACACCTTGATCAATCGTTCGCAGCCCTCTTGGACCATGATCGCAGCCCACGGCATCCGCAAGGGCAACTGGTACCAGGTGTTCGCGCCGATGCAGAACGAGAACGTCTATACCAACAACTGGACCGGGCCGTTCTATGGCTTCGAGCGGGTGATCGAAACCTTCGAACTCACCGAGACGCCGCATCGGTTCAAGCCGATCAACATCTACTACCACACCTTTGCCGCGACCAAGGTTGCCTCTCTCAATGCATTGAAAAAGGTATATCAGTACGCGTTGGCGCAGCCGGTGACGCCGGTTCATGCTTCCGACTACATCCGCAAGGTGCTCGACTTCGAGCGCATGACCCTCGCGCGCGATCTCGCCAGCGGCGACATCCTGGTGCGTGGCGATGGTTCGCTGCGCACCCTGCGGGCATCCGCCGAAGGTCCGCTCCCGGACTTCGAGAACAGCCGCGGCCTGGCAGGCGTCGCGCCGGGCCCGAATGCCCGCTATCTGACGCTCGCGGACGGCGCTGCGCGCCTGGCGTATGCGAAAGGCGAGGCTGCGCCGACGCCGCACCTGGTGGACGCCAATGGGCGGATCTCCGCGCTTGAACGCGCGGCCGGCGGGTTCGGATTCACCCTCGTATCCCAGGTACCTCCCACCTTCCGCGTGGTCGTAGCGGAGCGCTGCAGCGTCAGCATCAACGGCAGGGCCGTACGGCCTGCCGAACGTGTCCCGGCTGCGGCCGGACTTTCCCAGCAACGCTATGACACCGACCCGGCCAGCCTCGGGCGCGCACCGCACCAACAAGTGGTACGCGTTCGATGCATCCAGTGAGCGCCTGAGCCTGTTTCCGCTTCTCGGGATCGGAGCCTTCGGTCTCGCGGTGGCGCTCGGCCTGGCGCTGATGTTTCCGCAGAAAGGCCTGGAAGACCAGTTGTCGCGCACCAACCGCAGCGATCCGCTGACCATTGAATACCTCAAGGCCTTCATCGCCGCGCAACCGGATTCGCCGCGCCTGCGCGTGCTTCTCGCAAGGCAACAGGTCCAGCTCGGGCGCTATGCCGACGCGCGATCGACCCTGCGCCCGTTTGCCACCGCGAAAATGGACGAGCAGCGTTTCGAAGCGGAGTTGCTGGAATTCGATCTACGCGAACGCGAAGCCTTTGCCCTGCCTGCGGGATCGGCGCAGCGTGGAGACGCCACCCGCGCAGCCGGTGAGCAGTTGCAGCGCCTGATCGGCATGCCGATGACCGCTGTGCAACGTGAATTCCTGGCGCGCCGCGCGGTGGCGCTGGGCGAGCCCAAAGCCGCTATTGCGCTTTATGCGCAGCTGGCAGCGCCGGGGCAGCCGCGTTCCGCGCAGTCGAACGCCGAGGCGGCGGAATTGATGCTTGGCATGGGCGGCTACGAAGTGGCGGCGCAATTCTATTTTCGCGCCCAGGAGCGTTCGGTCGGCGTGGCGGTCAAACGCGGTTATTACATGGCCGGGGTGCGTACCCTGATGTCCGGCAATCTCTTTGACCAGGCCATCGGCGAGGCCGACCGCAATCTGGGTGTCTTGGCCGAAGATGCGGAGACGCTCAAGTTTCTCGCCCGCACCGCGCAGGCTGCCAATCGGGCTGACGCGGCGCAACGCTATGCCAGACGCCTGTTGCGCATGGCTTTGCTGGAGCGCTTGCGCCTGGTGTTGGAACGGCAGGGCATCATGCTGGCCGGCGGCCCTTCAGGCCTCACCCTTGCCCTCGCAACCGGAGGCGACGCGCGCACATGGCGGGTCGCCAACGAAGCAGCGGGTCCTGGGCTGCCGTTCGACGACGAAGCGTACCTGCTCGGCTTCAACATCTTTCTCGGCGCCGCCAACCTGCATGACGCGTTTCGCGTGGCCGAGTCCGCCGTGGCGCAGGCGCCGCGCTCGGCCGAATGGCGCAAGCGTTTCGCCCAGGTAGCCGAGTGGCGCGGCGTGCCGCAGGTGGCGCTCGCACAATGGCTCGCGCATGCGCGCATGACCGGCGACGAGACAAGCTGGGACGCGGTATTGCGGCTGTCGAAGGGCCTGACCAACGACGACGCGCTTCTCGCCGTGCTGACCCACAAGCTCGATCGCGATCCCGACCGCATCGAACTGCTGGAGGAAGTCATCGGCGTGCACGAGCGCCTTGGCAACCCGGACGCGGCGATCGCCTTCGTGCAGTCCCGTGCCCGCGGGCCGATCCGCCGCGCCATGCTCGAGCGACTCGCCCGCTTGGCCGAGCGCGCCGGCCGGGATCTGCTTGCCTTCGACACCCTGTTGGTCCTGCAAAAGGAGTTCGGGCCTTCGCTCGATTACGCCACCCGCATCGCCTCGCGCCACACCCTCACCGGCGACCTGCGCGCCGCGCTGGCCGCGCTCGAGGAGGTGGAAGCGCTTGCCCCCGCAGCCGAGACGGCTTTCTGGCAGATGGTTGCCGAGCTGGCCCGGTTGCTGCAAATGGACGAGAAGGCGATCGCCGGCTATCGGCGTCTGCTGTCTTCCGAGAAATATTCCGAAGGCGATCTTCTCAACCTCATCGCGCTGCTCGATGCGATGCGTCCGCAACAGGCGGCGCGCGTGGCGGAGTTTGCCTTTGCGCGGTTTGCGCGCGCCGACCTTGCCTTGCAGGTGATCTACCAGCACAGCCGCAACGCCAATCAGGCCGACATTGCGCGTTTTCTGGCGGCGCTCCCGGCTGGGCTACGTGCCGAACTCGAACGCGATGCCCGCTTTCTTGCCGCTCGCGCCGCCCATCTGCAGGCGCGTGGTGAAGTGCGCGCGGCGCTGGCCGACTGGGTGGCGGCCAATGCGCTTGAACCAGGGGACGCGGATATCAAGGCTGCGATCGTCTGGAACCTGATCGCCGTGCGCGATGCGAGCGCCCTGGCGCGTGCGCTCAATCTGTTCGGCCCGGCGGCGGAGCGCGAGCCGCGCCTCTGGGGGCCATTCGCGGCCGCCCACATGACGATCAACCGCCAGGCCGATGCCCTGCGCTGGTTTCGCAAGCAGGCCGACCAGAAGTCGGACTTTCTGTGGCTGATGGCCTTCGCTGAATGCCTCGATGCGAACGCACAGCCCGAGGTGGCGTGGCGCATCCGCCGCAAGGTTTGGACCGAACTGCGCCGGCCGGAGGTTCTGGCCGGCATCCCCGAGGAGCATCTCGTAGCGATGCGTGACCGCTTGGCCGCGCTCGGCCAGACCTTTGTCGCCGGCGACCGGGCCCGTAGATTGATCGAAGGGTTGTTGCGCGCCGACCTCAAGGTCCTGCGTCGACCTGCGCCGCCGCCCGTTCTCCCGACCACTGGCGCCGAACTGGCGGCGCTCCTCGAACAGGTGCTGCCGCAACAAACGGCCGCGACCGCACCGGGTGCCCTGCCCACTGGCTGGTTCGTACGTTCCGACGCCGAACCGGACGCCCGCTTTCCGTTCGCCGACAACGAGGCGACGGTCAAGGAACTGGCACTCGGATGGGCGCTCAACAACGACGCGCAGGAACTGGCCCGTGCCTGGCTCCTGACCCGCTATGCCGACAATCTTGCGCGGCCGCTGTGGGGCCAACTGGCCGTGGCATTGGCCGGCGCCGACCACGATACTCTGGCGCGCCTGCTTGACGACATTCCGGACTGGTTGCCGATGGTCGACCGGGTCGAGGCCGCCTTGCGGGTTGGCCGGCCGGCGCTGGCGCAAACGCTCGCCTTCGAGCAACTCGACCATCTGCAGCACGACGAGGAACTGCATCTGCGCTTCACCAACATGGCCACCCTCGATCCGGCGCGCGTGGGGGCGGCGCTCACAAGCGTGCGCCAGGCGCCGCTGTCGATCGTCCAGACGCGCGCCGAAGCCAGTGCCGATCTTTCGCCGCGCCTGAAACTGGGCTTGACACTGACGGCCAACCGGCAATCCAGCTTGGACGAGAGCGCGCTTGTCAATGTGCCGCAGACCGATGCCAGTGTCGCCGCCTTCGTGCGCTACAGGGACGAACGCGGCACGCTCACCCTGACCGCTGCGCATCGCCGTGCGGTACGTGAAATCAATGCGCTGCGCTTAGACTACGAATTGGCGATCGCGCCGCGCCTGCGCTTGGCCGGCAGCGCCGGCGTAGGCCAGACCGCGGTGGAGCTGGCGATCCTGCGGGTGGGCGGCGTCAAGTCGACATTCGACAACACCCTCACCTGGGCCGTCAGCAACCGCGAGTATCTGCGCGCCGGGCTGGCGTGGAACCGGTATTTCTCGCAAAGCGGCGCCGATCTCGGCCGCGGCACGCTCTACAACCTGGAAGCCGGCCACCGCATCCGCATCGAGTATCCCGATTTCAATCTGCGCGCTTTTTTGACCCGCGCGAACTTCTCCGCCAACGTCACCGACGATGCCCTGCTGGCAGGCCTGCGACCGGCGGTACTCAATACCGGCAGCGACACCTATCTGTCTTCGAGCTATACCCAATGGGGGCTGGCCGCCGGCTGGGGACAAACCCTGCAGCAGCGCTACACGCGCGCATTGCGTCCGTTCTTCGACGTGAGCCTGTTCCACAACAGCCTGACGGGGTCCGGACGCGGCGTGCGCATGGGCTTGGCCGGCAGCCTCGCCGGGTCCGACCATGCCGTCGTTTACTTCAGCCAGTTCACCGGCACACCCGGCGCCCCACAGGGGCTGCGGGAATTCGGCCTTACCTACCAGTGGCTATATTGAAGGACAATCTGTCATGCCCAACCGAAACCGTCTCATTTGTATCGCGCTGCCGCTGCTGTTCTGGCTGGGTGGCTGCGCCACCGTCGATATCGGCGCTCCGCCCAAGCTTGAACGCGGGGCACGCTGGGCGCTCCTGCCCGTCATGAACCATACCGAGACGCCGCAGGCCGGTCTGCGCGCGGAAGTGATCATGGAAGGCGTTCTGCGCGCCAATGGCATTGCCGATCTGCGGCGCTACCCGGCCAACCTCAACAACGAGACCCTGTTCGAGCCGCTCGATCGAAAGCAGTTCGATGCCGCCCTCGCATGGGCCAAGGGTGCGGGCGCGCGCTACGCCGTGGCAGGCGCAGTCGACGAATGGCGCTACAAGGTCGGCATCGACGGCGAACCCGCCGTCGGTGTGGGTCTGCAAGTGATCGACGTGGCCAGCGGCGAAGTGCTGTGGAGCGGCGCCGGCGGCAGGACCGGCTGGAGCCGCGAAGCACTGTCGGCGGTGGCGCAGAAGCTCATTCGCACGCTGCTCTTGCCGGTCATCGGTGCGGCCCGCTGATTTGCCGGCCGCCTGCATGAGCGCACAGGCGTTGCCAGGCACTCGTTGCGGCCCGGCGCGACCGGACGCACCCCGCAGGGTGCGCCAATGAGCGAGGTCGATCGCGACGCGAGGAACCGCAATCTGCCGCGGCTTTGGCTGCGCTCGCTCCTGTTGCGGTTTTTTCCGGGCCAGAAGGTGGTCGACGAGCCGCGCTGGATCTGGGCCTGGGCCGCTTTCGAGGCGGTGCTCTTCGGCATTGGCGCGCTGACCCTGGCATTCTGGTTCACGCCCGTCGACCCGTTCGGGCTGACGGCGCAGTTTCCGTGGTTGTGGCTGGTGCCTGCGGTGGTTGCAATGCGCTATGGCAGCATCATCGCGCTGGTTTCGGTGGGCACCTATTTCATCGGCTGGGCGGCGCTGGAGGCACTCAAGCTCATCGACACCCCGTTTCCGCAGGCCTACTTTCTCGGTGGCCTGATCCTGGCGCTGACCTGCGGGCAGTTCGCCGACGTGTGGAATTCACGCCAGCGGCGCCTGCGTGCGGTCAATGCCTATCTGGACGAGCGCCTCAATACGCTCACCAAGAGCCATTTCCTTCTGCGCATGTCGCACGAGCGGCTGGAGCAGGATCTGCTGGCCAAACCCCTGACGCTGCGCGAAACGCTCACCCGCCTGCGCGGGCTGACGATGCTGGTGCACAGTCAAGCGCTGCCGGGCGCCGCCGAATTCCTGCAACTGCTGGCGCAAAGCTGCCAACTCGAAGTCGCCGCCGTGTTCGCCCTGCGGCGCGACGGCACTTACGAGCGCGAGCCCGCCGCGACCTTGGGGCCCGCGCGCGCCCTCGACCTGGCTGATCCCCTGCTCAACTATGGCTTGGAGCAGGGTGACCTGGTGCATGTACAGATGGCGCAGCCCGGCGCGCGCGAATTCGACCAGAGCCGCTACGTGGTTTGCGCGCCGATGACTACTGCCAGCGGGCAGCGGGTCGGCCTGGTAGTGGTGGAGCGAATCCCCTTTTTCGCGCTCAACTACGACACCCTGCAACTGTTCACCGTGTTGCTCGGGTACTACGCCGATGGTGTCGAAGCCGGCCTCGAGTCGCGCGCGCTCCTGGCCCGCCTGCCCGCCTGCCCGCCGGAATTCGCGCTCGATCTGGTGCGCCTGACCCGCATCCGCAACGATGCCGAGATCCAGTCTGCCTTAGTGGCGCTGGTGTTCGACGACGATCCGCGCAGTGCCGACATGTTCGCCCAGTTGAAGCGCCTGAAGCGCAACATGGATCTCTCATGGGAGCCACGCATTGCCGGACGCCTGACGCAGATTTCGCTCCTGCCGTTAGCCGGCCCGGCGGCTGTCGAGGGCTATCTGGATCGGGTCGAATCCGTCATCCGCACGCAGTTCGGTGTCGGCTTCGCGGGCGGCCGTGTCCTGGCGCATATCGCGCACCTGACCGCGGCCCCGCCGCAGGACGCGCTCGAAGGTCTGCTGGCGAGGTGCCGTGCTTAAAACCTGGTTCGGCGCGGCCTCGTTCGAGTTGGGATCGATCGTCGTCCTGTTCTCGTCGACCACCAGCAATCTGGCGCTGGCCGGATACTTCGCCGCCCATGCGGCCGGCAGCGCGCTGATCGCCTTGGCGCTTCTGCCGCTAATACCCCAGCGCTACGCGCATCCGCGCCGATGGCTTTTGGCATTTCTATTCGCCTTCAATTTCTTTGTGCCCATCGCCGGGCTGGTCTGTGTGATCGGCGGTCTGGCCTTCAGCCTGGCCTTGCCGCGCCGCACGGCGGCCGAAACCTACGGCAAGGTGCAGCCACCGCGCTTCACCACGCATCGCAATGCCGAAGGAACCGGTTTTCGCGGCGGCCAGGTGCGTGCCCAATTGGCCAACGAGGCGGCACCGGTGGCTACCCGGCTGACGGCGTTGGCGGCGGTGCAGAACACGCCCGCACGCATGACCAGCGGTATTCTGCGCGACCTCCTGGCCGATCCGGTGGACGATATCCGGCTCCTGGCCTACGGCATGCTGGACGGCAAGGAGAAGGCGATCACGTCGAAAATCCTCGCTGCGCGCGAGGCGCTGGCCAACCTGAGCGAGCCGGCCGACATCCGCATGGCCAACAAGCAGGTCGCCGAGTACTACTGGGAACTGGTCTACCAGAACCTGGTGCAAGGCGACATGCAAAAGTTCGCCGCCGGGGAAGCCAGCCGACATGCGCGCGCGGCACTTGCCATTGACGCAGATGACGCCGGACTCTGGTTCATGCTCGGGCGCTTAGGCTTGGCCATCGAAGCGCTGGCCGACGCCGATGGCGCGTTCGAACAGGCGCGCGCCCAAGGGTATCCGCGCGAGCGCATGCTGCCCTATCTGGCCGAGCTGCTGTTCCGGCAAGGGCGCTATTCCGAAGTGCGGGTCCTGTTCAATGAGTTGCGCGGCAAACCCGCGGCGCCGGCGTTGCTGCCGCTCCGGCGTTACTGGGGGCCGGTATGACGCCTTTTCCCACCGCCCGCGCGTGCGACATCATGTTGCTGCTCGAAGGCACGTTTCCCTATGTGTCGGGCGGCGTGTCGTCCTGGGTCAATCAGATCATCCGCGGCTTTCCCGAATACACCTTCGGCATCTGTTTTCTCGGCAGCCGGCGCGAAGACTACGGCGCGATGCGCTACCCGTTGCCGGCCAACGTGGTGCATCTGGAATGCCACTACATCCACGACATGCAGGACGCGCCCGCGCCGCGTGAGCAGGAAGGCGACCCGGCGACCTTCGCCACCATGGCGGAGTTCCATTCGGCCGTGCGCGGCGGCAATCGCACGCCGGCGGCCGCGGCGCGGGCGAAGGAACTGTTCGCGCAATTGTTGCCGGAGTTGAAGCCGGGCGGGCGCATGGACGAGGCGGCCTTCCTGCACAGCCGCGCTTCCTGGGACTACACCACGGCGCAGTACCGGGAGTTTTGCACCGACCCTTCGTTTGTCGACTATTTCTGGACCATCCGCATCATGCATGCGCCGGTATGGCGCATGGTACGTCTGGCGGAAAACCTGATTCCGGCGCGCTGCTACCACACGATCTCCACCGGCTATGCGGGTTTTCTGGGCGCCATCCTCAAGGCGCATACCGGCCGGCCGCTGCTGCTTTCCGAACACGGTATCTACACCAAGGAGCGCAAGATCGACCTGTTCCAGAGCGAATGGATCAAGGACAACCGCGGCGTCTTCGAGAAGGA
>JAYVST010000390.1:0-2667 GCA_043775255.1 Burkholderiales bacterium | reverse complement strand
ATGGTGGCGGCGTCGTCGTCCGGCATGGCGCATTCGAAATAGCGGTTGAAGTCACCGATTTCGGTGGCGGCGCGCACCCGGTGGGCGAGGTCGCCATCGGCCAGGATGTTGTCTTCGTCTTCATCGAGGTCGTATTCGTCGTCGATCTCGCCGACGATCTGCTCGAGCACGTCTTCAATGGTCACCAGGCCGGCCACGCCGCCGTATTCGTCGACCACGATGGCGATGTGGTTGCGATTGGCACGGAACTGGCGCAGCAGGTCGTCTACGCGCTTGGATTCGGGAATGAACACCGCCGGCCGCAGGATTTCCCGGATGCGCAGCTCTTCGCCGGCGTAGACGCGCAGCAGGTCCTTGGCCAGCAGGATGCCGATGACCTCGTCGCGATCGCCGTCGACCACCGGAAAACGCGAGTGAGCGGTGCGGATCATTTGCGGCAGGAACTTCTCCAGCGGATCGGCGATGTCGATCACATCCATGCGCGCGCGCGGCACCATGATGTCGCCGGCCGCCAGCTCCGAGGTCTGCAGGACCCCTTCGATCATGGCGAGCGCCTCGGCGTCGAGCAGGTCGCGCTCGTGCGCCGAGTGCAAGAGCGCGATGAGCTGCTCGCGGTCTTCGGGCTTGCGCATCAGGAGTGCCGAGAGGCGCTCGAGCAGGCTGGGCTTGACCTGGCCCGAAGGGGGTTCTTCCATGTGGAACGGCGCGGCCGTCGGTGCGCAGGCGAGGGAGGCTAAAGAGGCGAGGGAGACTAAAGAGGCTTGAGAGGCGAGAGAGACTAAAGTTGCGAGAGAGACTAAGGAGGCAAGAGACAAGGCGCGCTGCACTGGTCAGGCGGTGACGGCTCCGGCCCTTCTTCTCTACCTGGCGCTGATGGCGGCAGGTTCGACGTAGGGATTGGCAAAACCCAGTGTACCCAAGATTTCGATCTCGCGCGCCTCCATCACGGCGGCTTCGCGGCGTGTCCGGTGGTCTAAGCCGATGGCATGCAAGGCGCCGTGCACGGTCAGATGCGCGTAGTGCGCGTCCAGCGTTTTGCCCTGGTCGCGCGCTTCGCGCGCAATCACCTGCGCGCACAGGATGATGTCGGCGCCCACCGGATCGTGGCCATAGGTGAAGGTGAGCACATTGGTGGCGTAGTCGCGTTTGCGAAAGTCGCGATTGAGCCGGCGTGCCTCGGTCGTGTTGACCACGCGCAAGGCGCCGGCCGCAGTTGACGGCAAGGCGCTCGCAAGCCAGCGCAGAAGGCGCGCCGGCGCCGGAATACCGGGCCGGCGGCTGACGATCTGGATGTCGAAATCCGGCCGCATGTCAGGCGCCGCGGCCGCGCCCGCCGCGCAACAACGCGTCGGCCACGTCGGCGCGGCCGTCGGCGGGCTGAGCGGCGGTGTAGGCCTCGTAGGCGGCGACGATGCGCCCCACCAGCGGGTGGCGTACCACGTCGTCGGAGGTGAAGCGGGTCATGGCGATGCCGCGCACGTTGGCCAGCACCTGCTGCGCCTCGAACAGGCCGCTCTTGCTGCCGCGCGGCAGGTCGACCTGGGTGGGGTCGCCGGTGACCACCGCCTTGGAGCCAAAACCCATACGTGTGAGGAACATCTTCATCTGTTCCGGCGTGGTGTTTTGCGCCTCGTCCAAGATGATGAAGGCGTGGTTCAACGTGCGTCCGCGCATGTAGGCCAGCGGTGCGATCTCGATCGCGCTTTTTTCGAACATCTTGCCGACGCGGTCGAGGCCCATCAGGTCATAGAGCGCGTCGTACAGCGGGCGCAGGTAAGGGTCGACCTTCTGCGCCAGATCGCCCGGCAGGAATCCCAGGCGCTCGCCGGCCTCCACCGCTGGGCGTACCAGGACGATGCGCTTGACCGCGTCGCGCTCGAGCGCGTCGACCGCGCAGGCCACTGCCAGATAGGTCTTGCCGGTCCCGGCCGGCCCGATGCCGAAGGTCACGTCATGGGCCAGGATGCTTTCAAGATAGGCGCGCTGATTCGGCGTGCGGCCGGCTAGATCGCGTTTGCGCGTCATCAGGCGCGGCGTGTCGCCGTCCTCGGCCGGGCCGATGCTGTCGATCACCGAAAGCTGAACCACGTCCGGTTCGAGCGGTTCGTCGGCGCGCGCGTAAAGGGTTTCGAGCAGTTCGGCGGCACGCTCTACAACGCCTGCCGCGCCGCGCACGGTCATGCGCTCGGCGCGGCGGGTGATGGTGACGTCGAGGGCCGCTTCCAGTTGACGCAGATTGGCGTCCAGAGGTCCGCACAGGTTGGCCAGACGCTTGTTGTCGGCGGGTTCGAACCGTATTTCTCGGGTGGGGCGTGCCAAGTGGGAAAGCGCCTCTGGTGGACTATTGAATGATTGCAAAAACATGACGGCCTCGCAAGTGGCCTGGTCTTGTCATGAATCGGCGGTTTCCCGCATAACGACTTCGCCGCGCAGCGAATGCGGCAGGGCGGCGGTGATGGCCACATTGGCGAAGCCGCCGATCAGGCGCGCGTTGCCGGGGAAATTGACCACGCGGTTGTTGTCGGTGCGACCGCGCAGTTCCCGCGCGTCCTTGCGCGCGTGGCCTTCGACAAGCACGCGTTCGATGCCCCCGACCATCGCACGGCCGAGGTCGGCGGCCTGGGCTGCGATGCGCGCCTGCAGGCGCGCCAGGCGCCCTTGCCGGAC
>JAYVST010000389.1:0-6417 GCA_043775255.1 Burkholderiales bacterium | reverse complement strand
AATGCCGGTGGCCGTCCAGATCCTTGGCTCCGGTGGACCGTCGGTCAATAAGGATCGCGCGTCTACCAGCTATCTGTTGTGGATCGATGGCCGCGCGCGCATGGTGGTGGACATGGGCGGAGGCGCGTTTCTGCGTTTTGGACAGGCTGAAGCCAGGCTTTCGGATTTGTCACTGGCGGCGATGAGCCACTTCCATCCCGACCACGTCTCCGACCTGCCGGCGCTCCTGTGGCTCAGCAGTTTCACGCGCAAGGATCCGCTGCCTATCGTCGGGCCCTCGGGCAACGCGCTGGTGCCCGGAATGCAGGAATTCCTCAACCGCCTATTCGACGCCAAGACCGGCGCCTTCCAGGTGCTCGGCACCAGCATGGGTGCGCCGGCGGTGCCCGGCGTCGGCGGTGGCGTCAAGCTCGAGGTCAGCACCGTAGATGTGACCCGCAACGAACCCGCCACCGTATTCGAACGCGATGGTCTGCTGGTGACGGCGCTGACCATTCCGCACGGCAACATCCCGACCGTTGCCTATCGCGTGCAGACGCGCACCGGTTCGGTCGTGTTCAGTTCCGACCAGAACGGCACCAATCCGCGTTTCGCCGAGTTCGCACGCGGCGCCAAGCTGCTGATCATGCATCTCGCGATCCCCGCAGGCGCCACCAATCCGCTACATGCGGCACCCGCCGTGGTTGGGCGCGTGGCGCAGGAGGCCGGTATCGGTCGGCTGATCATCAGCCACATCGGGCCATTCAATCTCGATGCCGCCATCGCGGAGCTCAAGACCCAGTATGCAGGCCCGCTCACTGTGGGTGCCGATTTGCAATGTACGGCCCTGCAGTAGATCGACCGGTCAGGCGCGGGCAATAGATCGTTCAGACGCAAGCAATGGATCGTTCGGTCAGGCGCAAGCGGTGGCCTGGCTGACAAGAGCTTGCACAGGCTGTCAACGATCGGGTCGGGAGCAAAAGAGGGCCTGCTGTCGCGATTTGCAACGCATCAAAAACTCCATCCATACTTCCGGGAACCAACCATGAATCTCAATCTCGGCGGCAAGGTCGCTATCGTCACCGGCGGTACCCAGGGCATTGGCCTGGCCACAGCCCAGTTGCTGGCGCGTGAAGGCGCCAGTGTCGTCATCGTCGCGCGCGGCAAGGAGCGCCTCGACGCAACCGCAGCCGCCATCCGCGCCGCCGGCGGCAAGGTGGCCACAGTTGCCGCCGACGTCTCGCGTGCGGAAGAATGCGAACGGATCATCGCGGCCGCGATCGACGCCTTCGGGCGCCTCGACATTCTGGTGAACAATGCCGGCACGTCGGCCACCGGTGACTTCGAGAAAGTCACCGACGAGGCCTGGCAGGCCGACTTCAACCTCAAGCTGTTCGGCGCCATCCGCCTGGCGCGCCTGGCCATTCCACACATGCGCAAGCAGGGCGGCGGGCGCATCATCAACCTGACCAACATCGGCGCCAAGCAACCGAAGGCCAAGAGCATGCCCACCACCGTGACGCGTGCGGCCGGGTTGGCGATGACCAAGGCGTTGTCGAAGGAATACGCGGCCGAGGGCATTCTGGTCAACACCGTCTGCGTCGGACTGATCCGCGCCGGCCAGCATGAGCGCAAGGCGGCAAGCGCCGGGACCGATGTCGAACAAGTCTATGAGAGGATGGGCAAGGACATTCCGCTCGGCCGCGTGGGCCGCGCCGAAGAGGTGGCCAACGCGATCGCTTTCCTGGCCTCGGATGCCGCCAGTTACATCACCGGCACCAGCATCAATCTCGACGGCGGGACCTCAGGGGTGTTGTAGCGGACCGGAATTGCCTGATTGCCAAGCGCGGAGTCGAGGCGTGGGCCGCGCGCGCAGGCGGCCAGTCGGTTTCAGCCGGCCACGTGCTGGTGTTGGCGAAAAGCCGGATGATGTCGATCAGGCCGCCTGCAAGGCCTGATCGATCACCTTTTTCGAAACACCCTGCGCCTTGAGCGCACGCGCGATATTGTCGAGCTTTGGTACGTCCAGTTCCTCAAGGTCCTTGCGCGCACCCTGGCTGATATAGAAGCGAATCAGTCCCTGGTAGCCGGTAAAACCCTTCGCTGCGGCGATCTCCTTGAGCTCGTCGATCATGTGGCGCGGCAGACGCATGCTGATCAACTCCATCGGCGGGTCCTTCACCATGCGTTTGGTGATGCGTTCGAGAGACTTTGTTTTCATGCTATTCCTCGTAGATGCGTCGCTCGGATGTCGTTGCCCGCCGTGCGCTGATGATGCGAAAGCCTTCATCCGCCATTTCCGCATTCACGACATACAGCATGCGGTTCGTGGCGCTGTAGCCGATTACCCCGGGCGCGCTTCGCTGCGACGACTCGCATCGACCCAGCGTGCGCCCAGGTCGAAAAAAACTTCAACTGCCTCCTCAAAGGTGATTCCGTCGTGCTTGAGCGGGTTGCCGGCCGCCTTGGCCTCGTCCCATTCAAATACTATTCTGCGAATGGTTCTTGAGACGGTTTTCGTCGTATCTGCAATGTATATACAAAAACAACCTTGGTCAAGCACCATGGCTCGTCGCCATTGCGGCGAAATGCACCGTGCCGCGAGATGCCGAGGCGCCGCCTCACCCGCGTCCAGCGCGTGCGCGACGAAAACAGGCCTGCCTCTTCAGGCCGGCGCCGCTTCTCCGCCCAACGCCTTGATCAGCTCCGGAATCAGGCGCCCCAATTCGCCGGTGGCGATCGCCACGTCGGCGTCGAAGCGATCTTCGTCGTCGCCCGCCTGTTCCTTCATGGCGCCGTCGATGAAGCGGATTTTCTTCAGCTGCATGGCTTCGGTAAGCACGAACGAAAGCTTGTCCGTCCACAACATGCCGAGCCGGGTCGGCATCTTGCCGGCTTCGACATGCTTGCGGATTTCGGCGATGTCGAGTGCATGGCGCGAATAGCGCACCGCCGACTGGTTGTCGTCGGTCGACTTGAGTTCGCATTCGCGATCGAGGTCGAAACTGCCGGGTGCTGCGCGCTCTGCCAGCCATTGCGCCATCGCGGCGCCGGGCGACTGTCTGGTCTGCAGCAGCGCCAGATTGAACCGGTCGAGCGAACGGATCAGCCCGGTGAGCACTTCGTCGAGCCTGGCCTTGGTCGTGGTGTCGATGGCCAGCAGGTGCGCGCGCGGGTCGATCCAGACATTGATGGCGGTCTGCTTGGTGAAGGCGCGCGGCAACAGTTCGGACATCACCTGCTCGCGAATCTCCTTGCCGGCCATGCGGCCCGGCTTGCGGCCGCTGGTGGATTCGATCTTTTCCAGCCGGGCGTTGACTTCGCGCCGCACCACCGAGGCCGGCAGAAGTCGGGTTTCGATCATGAATTTGAGGATCCACTGGCCGCCCACGGCTTCAACTAAGGCGCCGTGCTTTTCCCCGCGCGGTTCGGTCCAGCCGGTGGAGCTCTCCTGAGTCGGGCGGCATTCGAGAAAGCGGGCGCGCTGCAGTGCCTCGCCGAGCGAATTGATGGTGGCGGTCCAGCCGGTGCTGATGCGGTAGAGCGTGAGGTTCTTGAACACGGGATTCCTGCGGGCGAAGCGCGCCTGCGGCGCGTCAGCGGCGCAACCGGAGGTGCGGTGGAAGGGCGGAGGCGGCCGGCGACTCAGCGGCCGGCGCGCATGATAACGCCTTCGCGGAAAAGCGGTCGCGCGCTCGAAATTGCCGTGGAGCGTTGTTTCAATCCTGCGCGAGGTCCAGTACCGCGTCCACCGCGAACGCGCCGCCGCCTTCGGGCAGAACGATCACCGGGTTGAGGTCGATCGCGGCCAGGCGCGGCCCGGCGGCGACGGCAAAGGCCGACAGGCGGGCCAGCATGCGGGCTAATGCCGCGACGTCGGCGCGCGGCCTGCCGCGCTCGCCGTTCAATAGTGGCCAGGCGCGAATCGAGCGGATCATTTGCAGCGCCACGTCTTCCCCGAACGGGCAGCGCCAGAGCGCCACGTCCTGCATGATCTCGACGAAGATGCCGCCGATGCCGAACATCGCCACCGGGCCGAACACCGGGTCGCGCTGGATGCCGAGAATGCATTCGACGCCGCCTTCGAGCTGGCGCGCCACGAGCACGCCATGCAAACGCGCCGCCGGGGCGGCCTTGCGCGCGCGCTCCAGCAGCAGGCCATGACCGGCGCGCACTGCGTCTGCGTCGCCCAGGTTCATCAACACGCCGCCGATGTCCGACTTGTGCAGGATGTCGGGCGAGAGAATTTTAAGCACCACCGGAAAGCCGAGTGCGCGCGCCGCAGCTACCGCGTCCTCCGCTTCGGCAGCCGCTATTTCCGGCGCACAAGCGATGCCGGCGGCGCCGAGGAGTCGTTTGGCGCCTGCCTCGTCGGGCGCGGCGGCCGGCAACATGAAGGCCGGGACCGTCGGCGCCGGCTGCGCTATCGTGGCTGCGAAGGCGTCGCCGAAGCGTCCCATCGCGGCGATCGCGTCGACCGCGCGCGTCGGGTCCGCGAACACGGTGAAGCCGTCCACTTCGTAGCCGCGCACCTGTTCCTTCGATGCCAATACGGAAAGAACGAACAGGCGATCCGGATGGGCACGGCGTACGATGCCCAGCTGCTCGCGCAATTGGCTCGCCACCGCGCCGCCGCCCACATAGGTGAAGAACGCGAGGATCGAACGATAGCCGCCGGCGCTGACCATGGCTTCGGTGAAGCGGCTGCCCAGCGAGAGGTCGTTGACGAACTGCGCGGTCACATCGACCGGGTTGCGCGGCGCCGCGAACGGCAACAGGGCGCGCAGTTCCGCCTGGGCCGCCTCAGGCATTTCCGGCATCGGCAGGCCGCAGGCGTCGGCGGCATCGGAAATGATGACGCCGGCGCCGCCCGAGACGGTGACCACGCCCAGTGTGTTGCCGGCCGGAAAGATGCGCCGCGTCGCCAACCGCGCGATGTCGAGCATATGTTCGGTGGAGCGCGCGCGCACCACGCCGAATTCCGCCAGCACGGCGTCGATGACGGCGTCGTCACCGGCAATCGAAGCGGTATGCGAACGCGCTGCGGCGCGGCCCAGGCGGCTGGCGCCGACCTTCATCATCACCACCGGCTTTTTCGCGCGACGGGCGGCATCGAGCGCGGCCACGAAGCGCGCGCCGTCGCGGATGCCTTCCGAATACACCGCGATGACGTCGGTATGCGCATCGGCAACCTGCATCGCGATGACGTCGCCTAAGGTGATGTCGGCTTCGTTGCCGGTCATCACGCAGGAGGCGATGCCGATGTCGTGGTCGCGCGCGATCGCCAGGATGTGGCCGCCGTAGGCGCCCGACTGACTGGCGATGGCGACACCGCCGGGCCGCGCAAAGCCCATGTCGACCACAGAGGCGAAGGTACCGTAGAAGCCATTGCGCGGATTGAGGAGCCCGAGCGTATTGGGCCCGAGCAGGCGCATGCCGTGGGCGCGCGCGGCGGCGACCATCCGGTCCTGTAGCAGCGCGCCTTCCGCGCCCGCCTCGGCATAGCCGGCCGAAAACACCAGCGCAGCACGGGTGCCGAGAGCGGCCAGTTCCTCGACCACGCGAATGGTCTGTGCCGCCGCCACCGCGACGATGGCCACCTCCGGCACTTCCGGCAGCGCCGCCACCGACGCGAATGCTTCCAGCCCCTGCACCCGCGGCCGCCCCGGGTTGACCGGCAGAATGCGGCCGCCGTAGCCCTGCAGCAGCATGGTGGCGATCGGCCGGCCGCCGATGCGCAAAGGGTCGTCGGAAGCGCCAATGATGGCCACCGAGCGCGGCGCCAGAAGCCATGCGAGGTCGGAAGTGGCGGCGGAAGTGGCGGCGGTCGGTGCGGTGCGGTCGGTGTTTGGCGGCATGCGTGTGTAAGTCACGTGTGAGTCCGGTGTGAGTCCGGTGTGGGCAGGAAGCGCGCATTATCAGCCAGCCGCAGGCCGGTAGAATCGCGGCCTTGTCCGCATCCGGGTGCATGAATTGTCCGAGCGTCTGGCCGTGTTGCCGCAGTACCTGCTGCCCAAGCTGGCCCTGACCAGATTGATGGGTTGGCTGGCCGGTTGCCGCGGCGGCGGCCTGACCCATGTGGTGGTGCGCCGCTTCGTTGCGCGCTATGGCGTCGACATGACGGAGGCGGCCGACCCGCGGGTGGAGGCGTACGCCAGCTTCAACGAATTTTTCACGCGCGCCTTGAAGCCGGGCGCGCGGCCGCGGGCGTCAGCCCCGTTCCTTTGCCCGGTAGACGGTGCCATCAGCCAGCTAGGCGCCATCGACGGCGACCGCATCTTCCAGGCCAAGGGCCACCACTACACCACCCGCGCGCTGGTCGGCGGCGACGCCGCGCTAGCCGCGCGCTTCGCCGGCGGCAGCTTCGCCACCCTGTACCTGAGCCCGAAGGACTATCACCGCATCCACATGCCCTGCTCCGGTGAGTTGCGGCGCATG
>JAYVST010000388.1:0-1721 GCA_043775255.1 Burkholderiales bacterium | reverse complement strand
CCGCGCAGGAGCGCTTAGAGGTCGCCGAACAGCAGGTTCGCATTCTGGACGAGGGGGTATTGAAGCCGCTCTTGCCGGATGGGGACGAGCGTTGAGCATGTCGGCGGCACCCGGTTTCACGACCTGGATGGTCACGGTGCAGGCGCACATGGAAGAAGCGCTTGCGCGACTCTTGCCTGCGCGGTCTACGTTTCCGCCGCGCCTGCACGAGGCGATGCGCTACGCGGTGCTGGGTGGGGGCAAACGCGTGCGGCCGTTGCTTGTGTTCGGCGCGGGCGAACTCGCCGGGGCAACGCCTGCGGCCCTGGAGATTCCGGCGGCTGCCGTCGAGATGATCCATGCCTATTCCCTGGTGCACGACGACCTGCCGTGCATGGATGACGACAGCCTGCGGCGCGGCAAGCCGACCGTGCATGTCGAATTCGACTATGCCACCGCACTATTGGCGGGCGACGCCTTGCAGGCGCAGGCGTTTCACGTGTTGTCGTCACGTCCGGTCGCGGCTGATGCGGCCCAGCAATTGCGCATGGTCGAGGTGCTGGCGCAGGCCGCCGGGTCGCGCGGCATGTGCGGCGGGCAGCAGATCGATCTGGATGCGGTCGGCCGGGTGCTCGACGAGCCCGAGCTCGAACTCATGCACATCCACAAGACCGGTGCGCTGATCCGGGCCGCCGTAACGCTGGGGTCGCTGTGCGGAACGCCGCTGTCGGCGATCGAGAGCGGGCGCCTCGACCACTTCGCCAAATGCGCCGGCCTGCTGTTCCAGGTGGTCGACGACATTCTCGACGCCAGCGCCGACACCGCCACGCTCGGCAAGACGGCGGGCAAGGACGAAAAAAACGCCAAGCCGACCTATGTCTCGATACTCGGGATGGCCACTGCCAGGCGCAAGGCCGCCGACCTGCTCGATCAATCGCTCGCTGCGCTGGACGTTTTCGGCGCACGCGGCAAGCGCCTGGGCGAACTGGCGCGTTTCATCGCGGTGCGAAGTTTTTGATGTCGAGTCCGCAGATGCGCGCTTCTGCCGGGTCCGTCGTCGCGAGCCGACCGTGACCGTGTACCGATTGAAACCCCATGTACAAACTTCTCGAAACCATCAATAGCCCGGCGGACCTGCGCAAACTGTCGCGGCGCGATCTTGGCGCTCTCGCCGCCGAATTGCGCGCGTTCGTTCTCGAATCGGTTTCCCGGACCGGCGGCCATCTGTCGTCCAACCTGGGCACGGTGGAACTCACCATTGCCTTGCACTACGTTTTCAACACGCCGCGCGATCGCCTGGTATGGGACGTGGGGCATCAGACCTATCCGCACAAGATTCTCACCGGCCGGCGCGAGCGCATGCACACGCTGCGTCAGCAGGACGGCATCTCCGGCTTTCCGCGCCGTATCGAAAGCGAGTACGACACCTTCGGGACCGCGCACTCCTCCACATCGATCTCCGCCGCGCTGGGCATGGCGTTGGCGGCCCGCCAAAAGGGCGAGGACCGTCATGCGGTTGCGATCATCGGCGACGGCGCGATGTCGGCCGGTCAGGCCTTTGAGGCGCTCAACAACGCCGGCGTCTGCGCGGACGCGCGCATGATCGTGGTGTTGAACGACAACGACATGTCTATCTCGCCGCCGGTCGGCGCGCTCAACCGCTATCTCGCGCGCCTGATGTCCGGCCGCTTCTATGCCGCCGCGCGGCGCGCCGGCGAGGCGGTGCTGGGGGTGGCCCCGCC
>JAYVST010000387.1:0-8924 GCA_043775255.1 Burkholderiales bacterium | reverse complement strand
GCGTAGCCGCTGCTTTCGCCACCTCGACGGTATTGGTCGCGGTGGCCGAAATCGGCGACAAGACGCAATTGCTTTCATTCGCGCTGGCCGCGCGCTATCGCGAGCGCGCGCCAATCGTGTGGGGCATTCTGGTGGCCACGCTGGTCAACCATGCACTGGCCGGCACGCTGGGCGCGCTGGCGGCGCAGGCCTTGAGTCCGCAACTCGCGGCCCGCCTCGCGGGCGCCAGCTTCATCGGTTTCGGCATCTGGGCGCTCTTTCCGGACAAGCTCGAACATGGCCCGCGCAGCCGCAAGACCGTGTTCATGACCACCCTGGTGGCATTCTTCATAGCCGAAATGGGCGACAAGACGCAGTTCGCCACCATCGGGCTGGGGGCGCGTTTCGGCATGCCGCTCGTGGTCACGCTCGGCACCACCCTGGGAATGATGCTCGCCAACGTGCCCGCGGTCATGCTGGGGCAGCGTTTGGCGGGGCGCTTTCCGCTCGCGGCCATGCGCTTTGTCGCCGCCGCCCTCTTTGTGGCCACCGGCGTGATTACCCTGGCATGGGCTTGATGGCCCTTGAATGAAGGCGCCCGCGCGACGCGGCACCGATTCGCGGGAAGGCCACAGCGCGCTCTTGCCGTGCACCCGGCAAACGCAATGTCGGCCTGGCCGGCGCTTCCCGCCGCAAGTTCCGCATGCGTCGGGTTACAAAACTTTACAAGGCGCACACAAGCCGGCAAAGCACGACGGCGATGCGCGCTGCGAAGCGCGCGCCGACGGTGGCGCGACCTTTCGCATTACGCTGCCCACCCCCGCCGCTGCCCCCGCCTTCGCCCCCGGCGGCGCAGGCTGAAGGCGCGCCACTCCTGCCATACTTGCGGCTATCGCCCGCACGAAGAGCGCAAAGGAGCAGCATGCCGGATAGTCGTTCGAACTCTGTGCCGACCGGCCAGTCCGCGCTCGCGCGGCAGGCGCGCCTGGCCACCGGCCTGATCCTTTTCTTCTTTGTCCTGACCCACCTGGCAAACCACGCGCTGGGTCTGGTTTCCCTGGCGGCGATGGAAACCGGCCGCGACGCCTTTCTGGCCTTGTGGCGTAACCCGATCGGCAACCTGGTGTTAGGCGGTGCCGCCACGGTTCATCTGGCGCTCGCGTTCTGGTCGATCTACCATCGCCGCACCCTGCGCATGCCGCTCACCGAGGCAATGCAATTGCTGCTCGGCCTGGCGATTCCCCTGCTCCTGGTCGGCCACGTTCAAGGTACGGTGGCGGCGAATCAGAAATTCGGGTTCCAGGATACCTATACCTTTCTGATGCACGTCTACTGGACCCTGCGCCCGGACTATGGCATCACCCAGAGCCTCCTCCTGGTCATCGCATGGATGCATGGTTGCATCGGCCTGAACTTCTGGCTGCGCACCCGCCCCTGGTATGCGCGCAATACGCTGTTCGCCTATACGCTGGCCCTTTTGATGCCGATCGCTGCGCTGCTTGGGTTTGTCTCCGCCGCGCGCGAAGTCGCGGTCCTGGCGCGGGACCCCCAATTCGTCGCCACGCTACTGCAAAGCGCGCGCATTCCATCGGCACAGCTGCAGGCGGAACTGGCGGACCGCACGCGTCTGATCCTGTCGACCTTCGGCGCGCTGCTGGCCCTGACCTTCATCCTGCGCGCGCTCCGGTTGCGGCACGAACACCGGCAGTCGGTTCGGGTCACCTACCCCGGTGGTCGGGTGATCGCAATGCCGCTCGGTTTCTCGATCCTGGAATGCAGCCGCGATGCCGGCATCGCCCATGCTTCGGTCTGCGGCGGGCGCGGTCGCTGCTCCACCTGCCGCGTACGCGTAACGGCCGGGTTCGACACCCTGCCCGCACCAATGGTCGCCGAGTCGCGCCTGCTCCTGCGCGTCAAGGCGGGCGCGCAGGTGCGCCTTGCCTGCCAATTGCGGCCGCAGCGCGACCTGACGATCGTGCCTTTGATCCCGGCTGGCATCGAACCGGCGCAATCCTTGGCCCAACCCGAACGCATCGCCGGCGAGGAACGCGAGATCTGCGTGCTGTTCGCCGACCTGCGCGGGTTCACTCGCTTGTCCGAATCGCGCCTGCCCTACGACGTGGTGTTCCTGCTCAACCGCTACTTCGAGGCGACCGGGCGCGCCATCGACGCCGCCGGCGGCATCACCAACCAGTTCACCGGCGACGGCGTCATGGCCCTGTTCGGCGTACACGACGGCGCGGCCAACGGCGCCCGCCACGCCCTGGCGGCGGCGCGCGAAATGACCCGCGCCGTCGCGCGCCTGTCCGAAGAACTCAAGGCCGAACTGCCGGCGCCGCTGAAAATGGGCATCGGCATCCATTGCGGCGCAACCGTGGTCGGCCACATGGGACGCGGCGTTGCCACCTATCTCACGGCAGTGGGCGACGCCGTCAATACCGCCAGCCGCCTGCAGGACCAGACCAAGCATTTCGCCTGCCAGCTGATTTTTTCGGAAATCGTCGGCGAGCGCGCCGGCATCGACGCGAGCGCCTACCCGCGCGAGGAAGTCACGGTGCGCAATCGCGACGCGGCCATCGTCGTGCGCGTCGTGGCAGACGTCGAAAGCCTGCCGCTGCCCGACGCATCGGCATTGGCCGTGCCGGCATAAAGCGCGGCATGGAACACCCCCGCCGCGTCGCGGCCGCAGTGCCGCTGCCGACCAACCGGCGGCGCATAGTCGGCAGGCTGGCCCGCGCCGGCGCATGGCTGGCCGGCAGCAACGCCGCCAGTCTGCCCGACCATGTGCGCCGCGAACTCGACGACCAGCGCCGGCGCAACGAAATCCTGGTCAGCTGGGTGCAGGCGGCGCTGGTCGCGGCGTTCGCGCTTTTGTACGTTCTCTCGCGCAAAACTTTCGCCGCCGATGCCGCGCTGCGCCCGGTGCCGTGGGCTCTCGGCCTCTACGCGGGCGTGGTGGCCTTGCGCCTCCATCTGGCCTACCGCGATCGACTGACGCTGGGTCGACAGACGATTTCGGTCGTGGCCGACATGGCGCTTCTGATGGTCACGATCTGGAGCTTTCACCTGCAGTACGGCCAACCTCCCGCTTTCTATCTGAAGGCGCCAACTCTCTTTTACGTCTTCATCTTCATCGCCCTGCGCACCCTGAGTCTTTCGCCCGGACTGGTGCTGCTGGCCGGCGCGGCCGGCGCGGCGGGCTGGCTGACACTTGTATCGATCGCCCTGCACGCGCCCGGTGGCATGGAATTGATCACGCGCGACTATGTAACCTATCTGACTTCGATCTCGGTACTGATCGGCGGCGAAGTCGACAAGGTGCTCTCGATCGTGATGGTCTCCATCCTGCTCGCGGTAGCCACCGGGCGTGCGCGCGAGCTGCTGTATCGGTCGGTAGCCGGGCAGGCGGCCGCCTTGCAACTCTCGCGCTTCTTCGCCCCCGAGATCGCAGCGACCATCGTCGCCTCGGATGAAATCCTGCGCCCGGGAAGCGGCCGCCAGACCGAAGCGGCCGCCATGTTCATCGATATGCGCGGCTTCACCCGCATGGCGGCGACGTTGCCGCCGCGGGAACTCGTCGCCCTCCTGGGCCAGTACCAGCGCATCGCCGTCCCCCTGATCCAGAAGCACCGCGGCAGCGTCATCACCTATCTGGGCGACGGCATCATGGTCGCATTCGGCGCCACCCGGCCAAGTGAAACCTACGCGGCCGATGCCCTCGCAGCGGCTTGCGAACTCCTCGATGCGCTCGCGGCGTGGGCGGTCGAGCGTGCGAGCGCAGGCATGCCCGCGCCCGGCGTCGGCATCGGCATCGCCGTGGGAACCGTGACCTGCGGCACGATCGGGGATGAAGGCCGGCTTGAATACGCGGTCATTGGAGACCCCGTCAACCGCGCAGCAAAACTGCAAAACCACACCAAGGTGGAAGATGTCAAAGCGCTCGCGACGCATGAAACGCTTGAACGGGCGCGCACGCAGGGACATGACGGAAATCGGTGTGTGGCGACGCTGCGCGCCCGCCCGGTGGCCGGCATCGCCCAGCCGGTCGATCTGGTGGTGATCGCCTGAAGTTCGGCGCGAGCGCGCATTGCTTTGCAGGAAAAGCCGACATTACTGCTTTGCGTTGACTGGGGCCTTCAGGGCCGGCGCCCTTGGGCGTAGAATCCGACGGGTTCGCGCTCTCCGGTCCGTTATCGGGGCGGCAGCGCCCCAACAGAGCCGGAGGCGAAGCATGGTCGCTTTGTGCATTTCTTGCTGCCGCACCGGTCACGGTTCGATGTTGCGCTGCTGCGAAATCTGCCAATGATGCCGTTTGCCATCCGCCGTGTGCTTGCCCTGATCGTCGTCGTGTTCGCCGTTTTCGGCGCGTCCGCATCCGCCCAGGACAAGCCGGAGGATCTCGTCGCCGGGGCAATTACCGTCCTTGGCGCCGCCATCAAGACCGAAGGAGCGGCACTGGCCGGGGAGCGCGCCCTGCCGACGGCAATCGGCATCATCGAACAGGCAGTTGCGCCGCACATGGATTTCGCCGGCATCACCCGCGAGGCGGTAGGCAACCACTGGGCGCGCGCGACCGCCGCCCAACGCGGCGATCTCGAGCGCGAATTCCGTCAGCTGCTTGTGCACGTGCTGGCGCGTCTCCTGGTGACCAACAAGACCGATGTTCTCGAGGCTTTGCCGACCACTGCGCCGCCGTCGGCAAACGCGGCGCTGGTCCGGGTCATGGCGACCCGCCAACGCGGCGCCGGCACCCAAACCCTGGAAGCGATGCAGGTCACCCTGCGGCGCACCGACAGTCAATGGAAGGTCTACGAATTGCGCGCGGACGGTGTCGACGTGGTACGTCTGTACAGCAACAACTTTGCGGTTGTGA
Source organism: Burkholderiales bacterium (assembly GCA_043775255.1). Lineage (GTDB taxonomy): Bacteria > Pseudomonadota > Gammaproteobacteria > Burkholderiales > JAEUOS01 > JAEUOS01. The sequence goes on along the minus strand of JAYVST010000387.1, from coordinate 4,072 downwards.
TCGAGCGCGCCGGCGGCATTGACGGCCTGATTCAGGCTCTCGCGCAGCGCAACGCGCTCAATGCGGGCATCGCAGTGCCCAAGCCTCGCGCCAACGCGCAATAGGCGACCCATGCGGCGCCATCTGCCGACTCGCCGCAGATCATGACGCGCCCCAACCTCATATTCATTCTGGCCGACGACCTGGGCTATGCCGACCTAGGTTGCGGCGGTGCGCGCAACTCCGGCCTGCCCGGCGGAGTCTCGCCAAACCTCGATCGCATGGCGCGCGAAGGACTCCTGTTCACCCAGGGCTACGCCAACTCCCCGGTGTGCTCGCCGACGCGCTTCGCGCTCGCCACCGGCCGCTACCAGTATCGCCTGCGCGGCGCCGCCGAAGAGCCGCTCGCCGGCGCCGCGAAGGGCAGTCCGGTACTGGGTCTGCCGCCGCAACACCCTACCCTGCCCTCGTTGCTGCGCGACGCCGGCTACGCCACCGCCCTGATCGGAAAATGGCACTTGGGCTACAGACCCCATTTCGGGCCGGAGAAAAGCGGCTACGAGGTCTTTTTCGGCCCGATGGCGGGCGGCGTCGACTACTTCTCGCATTGCGCACGCAACGGCGACCCCGACCTGTGGGAGAACCAGGCGCTGGTGCGCCGCGACGGCTATCTCACCGACCTGCTCTCGGCGCGCGCCGTGCAATTCGTGCGCGAACAGCAAAGCCGACCTTTCCTTCTTTCGCTGCACTACACCGCGCCGCACTGGCCCTGGGAGACCCGCGACGACGCCGGCGAGTCGAAGCGCATCAACGGCGCCATCGCGCATCTCGACGGCGGCTCCATCGCGACCTATCGCCGCATGATCCACCACATGGACGAAGGCATCGGCCACTTGATGGCCGCGCTCGCCGAAACCGGCGCCGACGACAACACCCTGGTGGTATTCACCAGCGACAACGGCGGCGAGCGCTTTTCAGACAACTGGCCTTTCATCGGCCAGAAGATGGACCTGCTCGAAGGCGGTATCCGCGTCCCCCTTCTGGCGCGCTGGCCGGCGCAGATCGCGGCCGGCGAAGTGAGCGCAACCCCTGCAATCACGATGGACTGGGTCGCCACCATGCTGGCGGCTGCGGGCGTGGCGCCGCACCCGGACTATCCGCTCGACGGCGTCGACCTGCGGCCCCTCTTCGCCGACCCGGCTTGGCAGCCGGCGCGCAACCTCTACTGGCGCATGGCCCACCGGCGCCAGCGCGCGATGCGCCAGGGACGCTGGAAATACCTGCGCATCGAGGATCACGACTACCTCTTCGACCTCGGGCAGGATGAGCGCGAACGCGCCAACCAGGCGCAGCGCGACCCCGCACGCTTGGCGGCCATGCGCGGCCAATGGGAAGCCTGGGCCGCGACCATGCCGGGAATTCCGGCGGATGCGAAGGTGTCGCTTCTTTACGGCGAGGCGCAAATGCCGCGGCCCGGCCACTGACCCGCTGCACCGGCGGCGCCCCGAACCCAAAGGAAGTCTGGGGCGGCGCCCCGAATCCCAAAGCAGTCTGGTTCAGAGCGGGTAACGCACTCAGTTGCCGGCGCAACCCTGCGGCTTGAACACCCGTTCGGTCGATGCCGGAAACTTCGCCAGTTTCGCCTCAGGGCGGCGCGGGCGCGCCACAAGTTCGCCGCCGCAGTTCGGACATGTGCCGCCAAGCTTGTCCGCTGCACATGCGCGACAGAAGGTGCACTCGAACGAGCAGATCAACGCCAAATCCGAGTCCGGTGGCAGATCGGCATCGCAGCATTCGCAGTTTGGTCGCAATTGCAACATCGTCACTCTCCTGAAGTCGCCGCGCCTTCCCGCACGTGCGGGCGCGCCATCATGGCGTAGCCACGCCGAACCATGGATCGAACTTGTCGAACAGCGCAAGCCAATGTCTGAAAGCATTCGCGTCGCCTTCGACGCGCATGCGGCCTTGTGCGATCGCTTCGTCGGCGTCTATGGCTCCGCCGGCGACGCCGTAGAACAGGCGGCGCGGCACGGCGAGCGAGGCCTGCGGCGCGGCGTGCTGCCGGCCGGCCTCGGCCACCTGCACCGACCGGCGCACGCTCACGGCGAAGCGCTCGCCGCTGTCAGTGAAATTGAAGTTGAGGTCGATGCGCTTGCCGCCCGCCTTCGGCCCGTTGAGCCGCGCGGCCAGGAAATCGAAAAACATCGCCGACGTCATCGCGGCGGCCATGTCGGGCGCGAAACCGCTCCGGGTCGGGCGCTGCGGCACCCCATGGCGCATTTCCTGTGCCCCGGTCAAATAGAAATTGCGCCATACGCTGCTTTCCGCCTGGTAGCCCAGTTGCTCCAGCGTATCGGCCGCGAGTGCGCGTGCCGCGCCATGCGCGGGCTGCGCGAAAACCACGTGCGAAAGGACCTCCGCGGCCCAGCGATATTCGCCGGCGTCGAACGATGTGCGCGCCTTGGCCACGACGGCGTCTGCGCCGCCCATGAACTCGACATACTTGCGCCCGGCCGCCTCCGGCGGCAGCGGGTGCAGATGCGCCGGATTGCCGTCGAACCAGCCGAGATACCGCTGGACCACCGCTTTGGCGTTGTGGTTGACCGTTCCGTAGTAGCCGCGATTGCACCAAACGCGGCCGAGTTCGTCCGGCAATTCAAGCTGCTCGGCGATTTCGTGCATGGTCAAACCGTGGGCCGCCAGGCGCAGGGTCTGATCGTGGATGTACTGATACACATCGGCCTGCAGATTGACATGCAGATCGATCGCAGAACGCCCCCAGCGCGGCCAGAAATGGCCCGAAAACAGAACCTCGCTGTCGGCGCCGAACAGCCCGAGCGCCTCGCGCAGGTAGTGTGCCCAGGCCCTGGCATCGCGCACCTGCGCGCCGCGCAGGGTGTAGAGGTTGTGCAGCGTGGCGTTGGTGTTTTCCGACAAATGCAGCGCCTTGACGTGCGGCAGGTGGAAATGCATTTCCGCCGGCGCCTCGGTGCCGGGCGCCAGCTGGAACACGAAGCGCACACCGTCGATCACCCGCTCTTCACCGGTCTTGCGGATCAGGTCGGTCGGGGCGATCAGGGAGAGAGTGCCTTGCGAGGTCGCCTTGCCGATGCCCGCATCGATCTGGCCACGCGGTCCCTTCGGCAACAGGGCGCCATACATGTAGCCCGCGCGCCGCGCCATCGCCGGGCCGGCGAACAGGTTCTCGCTTACCGCGTGTTCGAGAAAGCCGTCGGGCGCCAGCACCACCACCCGCCCGGCGCTCACCTCGGATTCGTCGACCACACCGCGCACGCCGCCGAAATGATCCACATGGCTGTGGGTGTACAAAACCGCCACCACATGGCGATCACCACGATGCTTGCGGTACAACGCCAATGCGGCGCGCGCAGTCTCCACCGAGATCAGCGGGTCGATAACCGCCACGCCCTTGGCCGTTTCGACGAAACTCATGTTCGAAATGTCGAACCCGCGCGCTTGATAGATGCCCGGGACCACCTCGTAGAGGCCGACCCGCAGGTTCAGTTGCGCGTTGCGCCACAGGCTCGGGTGCACGGTGTCGGGGCAGTCACCCGCAAGGAAGGCGTAGGGCTTCAAGTCCCAAACGGCGCGCCCCGCTTCGTTGGCGACCTCCAGTTGCGGCACCGCCTCGACCAAGCCACGCGCGGCCAGCGTGAAGTCCTCGACATCATGGAACGGCAGTTCGACGCGCGCCGCTTCATGCACCGCGCGGGTGGCAGCACTTCCCGGCTTTGGCGAGAGGTCGGACATTCGACGGTTTCCTTCAATCAATGGCGCCCGGCGGCCGAGGGCGCCGGGCGGTCGGCGTTGTCACGCCGGCGGCATCTCGATGCCGGCGCCCGCGCCACCCAGGAAAATCAGGTCGAGCACCAAGAGGGCCACGTACGGAAAGGCCACCGTGGGACGCAGCGCGCACTTCGCATATTCGGCAATCATGCCGAGCACGCCACGGCGCCCGGCGGTCCATTCGGTGTGACCTTGTCTGGTTTGAGGTCGTATTTTAGGAAATCATACCAGTCGAATATCGTTTCCTCATTCGAATGCATCACGCAGGTGCAGGTCTGAATATCAA
>JAYVST010000386.1:0-11468 GCA_043775255.1 Burkholderiales bacterium | reverse complement strand
GCTTTCCGGAGTCGTTGTAGTTCATAGATTCCGGCGTTTATTTGAGTCTGGCCAATCGTAGCCGGATTTAGGAGATAACAAGTGACCACGTCAGCAAGGTTAGGCCTTGTTGGGCGCAAGGTCGGCATGACCCGTATCTTCACCGCGGACGGCGATGCCGTTCCTGTGACGGTTCTGGACGTGTCGAACAACCGTGTGACCCAAATCAAGTCGCCCGATACGGACGGCTATGCCGCCATCCAGGTGGCATTCGGCGTCCGTCGCGCTTCCCGCGTCAGCAAGCCGCTTGCCGGGCATATGGCCAAGGCCGGCGTTGAAGCCGGCTCTATCCTCAAGGAGTTTCGCGTCGCGGCGGACCAACTCGGATCTTTCCAGGTGGGTGGGAAAATCGGCGCCGACATTTTCAAGGAAGGCCAGAAGGTCGACGTGCAGGGGACTTCGATCGGCAAGGGCTTTACCGGCACCATCACGCGCCACAATTTTTCCTCCAATCGCGCCTCCCATGGCAACTCGCGGTCGCACAACGTGCCGGGTTCGATCGGCATGGCGCAGGATCCGGGGCGTGTTTTTCCTGGCAAGCGTATGTCCGGGCATATGGGCGCGGAGACCTGCACAACCCAGAATCTCACCGTCGCGCGTGTTGATGCCGAACGCGGTCTGATTCTGGTCAAGGGGGCGGTGCCCGGCCATGACAATGGTCATATCGTCCTGACCCCGGCTGCGAAAGGGGCCTGACCATGGAACTCAAGCTTCTTGATGCGCAAGGGCAATCGGCCGGCAATGTGACCGCGCCGGATACCGTATTCGCGCGCGACTTCAATCAGGCCCTGGTACATCAGGTTGTCATCGCCTACCAGGCCAATGCGCGCAGCGGCAATCGCAAGCAGAAAGACCGCGAAGAGGTCAAGCATTCGACGAAGAAACCGTGGCGGCAGAAAGGTACTGGGCGCGCACGTTCAGGCATGACTTCGAGTCCCTTGTGGCGCGGGGGCGGGCGGATCTTCCCGAACTCCCCCGATGAGAATTTCACTCACAAAGTCAACCGCAAGATGTATCGCGCCGGGATGTGTTCGATCCTCTCGCAACTCGCGCGCGAAGACCGCATCGCTGTCGTTGAAGAGTTCACGATGGATGCTCCCAAGACCAAGCTGTTCGCCCAGAAAATCAAGGGCATGGGGCTTGATTCGGTCCTGCTGATTACCGACGGCGTCGATGACAACCTGTATCTGGCCTCGCGCAACCTGATCAATGTCGCCGTGGTCGACGTTTCGCACGCCGACCCGGTTTCTCTGGTTCATTACGACAAGGTCCTGATCACCAAGGCGGCGGTTGAGAAGGTGAAGGAGATCTTCGCATGAACAACTACAGCAAGGACCGACTGCCCTTGGTATTGCTCGCTCCGATCGTGTCCGAGAAGAGCACCATGATCGCCGACAAGCTGCGCCAGATCGCGTTTCGGGTTGCAGCCGACGCGACCAAGGCGGATGTGAAGGATGCGGTCGAAGAGATGTTCAAGGAGCAAAAAGTGGAAGTAGCGGCTGTCCAGATCCTCAATGTGCGCGGCAAGGAAAAGCGCTTCGGGCGTTTGACCGGGCGACGGCGCAACTGGAAGAAAGCCTACGTCTGCCTTAAGGAAGGCAGCGACCTCAACCTGGCGGAGGCCGTATAACATGCCTTTGGTCAAACTGAAGCCAACCTCCCCCGGGCGCCGCGGCGTCGTTCGGGTGGTCACTCCGAATCTGTTCAAGGGGCGGCCGATCGATGCGTTGATCGAGAAGAAGACAAAGACTGCCGGCCGCAACAACAACGGGCATATCACCACGCGTCACATGGGCGGCGGCCACAAGCAGCATTACCGCCTGGTCGATTTTCGCCGCGACAAAGACGGCATCGCCGCGCGCGTTGAGCGGATCGAGTATGACCCCAACCGTAGCGCCCACCTTGCGTTGCTCTGCTATGCCGACGGCGAACGCCGTTACATCATCGCTCCCAAAGGCATTGACGCAGGCGCGACCCTGGTTTCCGGTTCGGAAGCGCCGATCAAGGCAGGCAACGCGCTGCCGATCCGAAACATACCGGTCGGATCGACCATTCATTGCATCGAAATGCTTCCGGGCAAGGGCGCGCAGCTGGCCCGTTCGGCCGGCACATCCGTGCAGCTCCTTGCGCGTGAAGGCAGCTATGCGCAATTGCGCTTGCGCTCCGGCGAAATCAGGCGCGTCCATATCGAGTGTCGCGCGACGATCGGCGAAGTCGGCAATGAAGAGCATTCCCTGCGACAGATCGGCAAGGCGGGCGCGCAGCGCTGGCGCGGCATTCGACCAACCGTCCGCGGTGTTGCGATGAATCCGATCGACCATCCGCATGGTGGTGGCGAAGGGAAGACCGCTGCCGGCCGTGATCCGGTCAGCCCGTGGGGTCTGAAGACCAAAGGCTATCGCACACGCAAGAACAAGCGCACCACGAGCATGATCGTGCAGCGGCGCAACAAGAAGTAAGAGGGCTAAGTCATGGCACGTTCCGTAAAAAAAGGGCCTTTCGTTGACGCCCATCTGGTCCGAAAAATCGAAACCGCGCAAGCGACCAAGGACAAGAAGCCGATCAAGACCTGGTCAAGGCGATCGACTGTCCTACCCGACTTCATAGGGCTGACTCTGGCGGTGCACAACGGCAAGCAGCACATCCCGGTGTATATCTCGGAGAACATGGTTGGACATAAGCTCGGCGAATTCGCGCTGACCCGAACCTTCAAGGGTCATCCGGCCGACAAGAAGGCCAACATGGCCGGGAAGAAATAGCGAGGTATGACGATGGAAACTTCCGCATCCCTGCGCGGCGCCCACCTTTCGGCTCAAAAGGGGCGTCTGGTCGCGGACCAGATTCGCGGCCTGCCGGTCGAAAAAGCGCTCAATATTCTCGCCTTCAGCCCGAAAAAGGGCGCGGTGATCATCAAGAAAGTGCTTGAGTCCGCAATCGCGAACGCCGAACACAATGATGGCGCCGATATCGATGAACTGAAGGTACGGACGATTTACGTCGAAAAGGGCACGGTCTTGAAGCGCTTCACCGCTCGCGCCAAAGGGCGTGGCAACCGTATCAGCAAGCAAACCTGCCACGTCTATTTGACGGTCGGCGACGGCAAAAAGTAAGGGGCCGCCATGGGACAAAAAATACATCCGACCGGATTCCGGCTGAGCGTAACGCGGGACTGGGGATCGCGTTGGTATGCCGGCAATCGCGACTTCGCCACGATGCTGGGCGAAGACATCAGGGTGCGCGAATACCTCAAGCGCAAACTGGCGCATGCCTCGGTCGGGCGCGTGTTGATCGAGCGGCCTTCCAAGACCGCGCGCATCACCGTCTTTTCCGCGCGGCCGGGCGTCGTGATCGGCAAGAAGGGGGAAGATATCGAAGTCCTCAAGAGCGACTTGAATCGCATGCTCGGGGTTCCGGTCCATGTAAATATCGAGGAAATCCGCAAACCCGAGCTCGATGCGCAGTTGATCGCCGATTCGATCGCGCAGCAACTCGAAAAGCGCATCATGTTCCGGCGCGCGATGAAGCGTGCGATGCAGAACGCCATGCGCCTTGGGGCTCAGGGAATCAAGATCATGTCTTCGGGGCGCCTGAACGGGATCGAGATCGCGCGTACCGAGTGGTATCGGGAAGGTCGCGTGCCGCTTCACACCCTGCGTGCGAACATCGACTATGGTTTCGGCGAAGCGCGCACGACGTACGGCGCGATCGGCATCAAGGTCTGGGTCTACAAGGGTGACATTCTTGCCAAGAACGAGCAGGCGGCTCCGATGCCTGCCGCAGAAACGGACTCCACGCCGGACCGCAAGGCGCGCCGAACGCCGCCGCGCCCGGTTGCCGATGCCAAACCGGCTGCCAAGGCGCCGCGCAAGCGGGTCGCACGCGCTGGAGAAGATGTGAAGCCGGAGCCGGCCGCCGAGGTTGCTGCCAAGCCGGCGGAGAATGCGGTAAAGGCGCCTGCGAAGCGGGTGCGCAAGGCGGCAACGCCTGCCACAGACGACAAGAAGGAGTAGTCGACCATGTTGCAACCAGCACGCCGCAAGTACCGCAAGGAACAAAAGGGGCGGAACAAGGGAATCGCCACCCGCGGCACCAAGGTGTCGTTTGGCCAATACGGCCTGAAGGCGACCGGTCGTGGCCGCCTCACGGCACGCCAGATCGAAGCCGCCCGTCGTGCCATGACGCGTCATATCAAGCGTGGTGGTCGGATCTGGATCCGTATCTTCCCTGACAAGCCGATATCGTCCAAGCCTGCCGAGGTTCGCATGGGCAACGGCAAGGGTAATCCGGAGTATTACGTTGCCGAAATCCAACCCGGCAAAGTGCTCTACGAGATGGACGGCGTTGACGAAGTTCTGGCGCGGGAGGCATTTCGACTGGCTTCAGCGAAGCTGCCGATTGCCACCACGTTTGTCAGCCGTCAGGTTGGGGCCTGATAAGGGAGTTACGAACAAATGAAAGCCAACGAACTACGCGCCAAGGATGAGAGCGCTCTGTCCAAGGAACTGCAGGATCTTCTCAGGGCGCAATTCTCGGTACGCATGCAGGTAGCCACGCAGCAACTTGCCAACACCAGCCAGATCAAGAAAACCCGCCGAGAAATCGCGCGCGTCCGTACCGTGATGCGCGAGGCGCAGTTGAAGAAGGCCTGACAAGGGAACGATATCGCATGAACCAGCCCGCCCAACCAGTTTCGCCCGCCAAGGCCGCGCTCAAGCGCACCCTGATCGGCCGCGTCGTCAGCGACAAGATGAACAAGACCGTCACCGTGCTCGTGGAGCGCCGGGTGAAGCATCCGGTGATCGGCAAATACATCACACGGTCCAAGAAGTTTCACGCCCACAGCGAAGTCAATGAGTTCAAGCTGGGAGATACCGTGGAAATCGAGGAGACTGCGCCGGTCTCCAAGACCAAGGCATGGAAAGTGGCGCGGCTGGTCACGAAATCACGCGATATCTGAAAAAGCTTGCCTGCCGTCGAAGGGCGGGTTATAATTTTCGGCTCTCCTGCTTCCGCCACTTATCTTGGCGATAGTATCGTCGGCGTAGCGTCGGCTGGCAGGTCAAAACACTGTGCCCGAACGGGCTCCAATACTGACCGGCGCCCTCCTGGGGTGACGGGTAAAGTTGGATAAGGGTGACGAATCATGATTCAAATGCAGTCAAGGCTCGACGTGGCCGACAACACGGGCGCACGTTCCGTCATGTGCATCAAGGTGCTGGGCGGTTCGAAGCGACGCTATGCGTCAATTGGCGACGTGATCAAGGTTTCGATCAAGGATGCCGCGCCGCGCGGCAGGGTCAAGAAAGGCGAGGTCTACAGTGCGGTTGTAGTGCGTACTTCGAAGGGCGTGCGTCGCAGTGATGGCTCGTTGATCAAGTTCGACGGCAACGCCGCCGTTTTGCTCAATGCGAAGCTGGAGCCGATCGGGACGCGCATATTCGGGCCGGTGACGCGCGAATTGCGCACCGAACGCTTCATGAAGATCGTCTCGCTCGCGCCGGAGGTTCTGTAAATGGAAAAAATCCGCAAAGGCGACGACGTCATCGTTATCGCAGGGCGTGACAAGGGCAAGCGCGGCAGTGTTCTGAAGCGCATCGACGACACGCATCTTGTGGTCGACGGGGTCAACACCGTCAAGAAGCACACCAAGCCCAATCCGATGAAGGGACAGACCGGCGGGGTCGTCGACAAGACCATGCCGATCGACATATCGAATGTTGCTATTTTCAACCCGGCGACTCAGAAGGCTGATCGCGTGGGATTCAAGTTTCTCGACGACAAGCGCAAGGTTCGGGTATTCCGTTCGAACGGCGCTGAGGTCGACGCTAAATAAGCACGCGAGAGGTAACCAGGATGGCGCGCCTGCAGCAGCAGTATAAAGAACAGATCGTCCCCGATCTGATGGCCAAATTCGGCTTCAAGTCGGTGATGGAAGTGCCGCGGATCAAGAAGGTGACCCTCAATATGGGGGTTTCCGAGGCGGTGGCCGACAAGAAGGTGATGGATCACGCGGTTGGCGACATGACCAAGATCGCGGGTCAGAAACCGGTTGTGACCTTGTCGAAGAAAGCGATCGCCGGGTTCAAGATACGCCAGGATTATCCGATCGGCTGCATGGTGACCTTGCGAGGCGAGCGCATGTACGAGTTCATCGATCGCTTTGTGACCATCGCACTGCCCAGGGTACGCGACTTCCGCGGTATCTCCGGGCGCTCCTTCGACGGCCGCGGAAACTACAACATCGGTGTCAAGGAACAGATCATCTTCCCGGAAATCGAGTATGACAAGATCGACGCGATACGCGGCATGAATATAAGTATCACCACGACGGCGAAGTCCGACGAACAGGCGCGCGCGTTGCTCGCGGCCTTCCGCTTTCCCTTCAAGACATAGGGCGTACAGATGGCCAAACTCTCCCTCATCAATCGCCAAGTCAAGCGCGAGCAAATGGTCAAGAAATACTCGTCCAAGCGCAAGGAACTGCAAGCAATCGCCAACAACGGCAAACGGTCCGATGAAGAGCGCATGGACGCACGCAAGCAGATCGCGCAGATGCCGCGCGATGCCAGTCCGACCAGGCTGCGCAATCGATGCGCGCTTACCGGTCGACCGCGCGGCACTTTCCGGAAGTTCGGTCTGGCGCGCAACAAGCTTCGTGAAGTCGCAATGCGCGGCGAAGTCCCGGGCCTGGTCAAGGCCAGCTGGTAAGGCGAACGCAAAGGTTAGGAGAATCAAGACATGAGCATGAGCGATCCGATCGCCGATATGCTGACCCGTATCCGCAACGCGCAGTCCGCCGAGAAGGGCCAGGTCACGATGCCCTCGTCCAAACTCAAACTTGCAATCGCAAAGGTGTTGAAGGATGAAGGTTACGTTGACGATTTTGCGGTGCGGGAAGAGGCAGGCAAGGCAGAGTTGTCCATCGCGCTCAAGTACTACTCGGGCAAGCCGGTGATCGACCGCATCGAGCGGATAAGCCGGCCGGGACTGCGCATCTACAAGGGCAAGGAAGACATTCCGCGCGTGATGAACGGGCTGGGCGTCGCGATTCTGTCTACTTCCAAGGGCGTCATGACAGATCGCAAGGCGCGCGCGACCGGCGTCGGCGGCGAAGTCCTGTGCGTCGTCGCGTAAAGGAGAACGGCATATGTCGCGTGTAGGCAAGAACCCGGTTGCGCTCCCCAAGGGGGTCGAGGCGACCATCGCGGCCGACCATATCATCGTCAAAGGGCCGCTGGGCACTTTGACACAAATGGTCAATGGCGCGGTTTCGATCGTCAGGGAAGGCGATAGTCTCAAGGTAGTTCCGGCCAATGATTCGCGTGACGCCGATGCGATGTCCGGAACGTTTCGTGCGCTCGTCAACAACATGGTCAACGGCGTCACCAAGGGGTTCGAAAAGAAGTTGATGCTGGTCGGCGTCGGTTACCGGGCGCAGGCCCAAGGCGACAAGCTCAACCTTTCACTCGGATTTTCGCATCCGGTGGTGCACGAGATGCCGAAAGGCGTCAAGTGCGAAACCCCGGCGCAAACTGAAATCGTGATCAAGGGTATCGACCGGCAGCAAGTGGGCCAGGTGGCCGCCGAAGTTCGCGCGTATCGTCCGCCCGAGCCGTACAAGGGCAAGGGTGTTAGATATGCTGACGAGCGCGTGATCATCAAAGAAACGAAGAAGAAGTAAGGGGCCAGCATGGACAAGACAGCATCCCGCCTGCGTCGCGCCAAGCAGACGCGGCACAAGATCGCCGAACTCAAGGTGAGCCGGCTGACGGTGCACCGTACCAACAGCCATATTTACGCCCAGGTGATCGGCGCCGGACGAGTACTGGCCAGTGCCTCGACCAACGAAGCCGAAGTCCGTAAGGAGCTCGCCAACGGCGGTAGTGCCAAAGCCGCTGCGGTGGTGGGCAAGCGCATTGCGGAGAAGGCACAGGCGGCAGGGGTTTCCGCCGTGGCGTTCGACCGCTCCGGTTTTGCGTATCACGGCCGTGTCAAGGCGTTGGCCGAAGCCGCGCGTGAAGCCGGCCTCAAGTTCTAGGCGAAAGAATCATGGCGAAAATGCAGAAGGTTCAGGCCGGTGCCGAAGGGCGCGACGACGGACTGAAGGAAAAAATGATCGCGGTCAACCGTGTCACCAAGGTGGTGAAGGGTGGGCGGATTCTCGGTTTTGCGGCCCTGACGGTGGTTGGCGATGGCGATGGCAGGATCGGAATGGGCAAGGGCAAGTCGCGTGAAGTTCCGGTCGCGGTGCAAAAGGCGATGGAAGAGGCGCGCCGCAAAATGGTCAAGGTGTCGCTCAAGAACGGCACCCTGCAACATGCAATTGTCGGAGTGCACGGCGCGGCCAAGGTGTTCATGCAGCCGGCAAGCGAGGGTACCGGGATCATCGCGGGTGGCCCAATGCGCGCAGTTTTCGAGGTAGTTGGCGTCACCAATGTCCTGGCGAAATGCCAAGGGTCGACGAACCCCTACAACGTCGTGCGCGCCACCCTTGATGGGCTGACCAAAATGACGACTCCCGCTGAAGTTGCGGCCAAGCGCGGCAAGTCGGTGGAAGAAATACTTCAGTCTTGAGGCTTGCACCATGACCACTGCAAAAAAAACGCTGACCGTGACCCTTGTCAAGAGCCCGAACGGGACGAGCGAAAAGCATCGCGCCACGGTGCGCGGGCTTGGTCTCAGGCGGCTCAATTCTTCACGCGTGCTGGAGGACACCCCGGCAGTACGGGGAATGATCAACCGGGTGTACTACCTCGTCAAGGCGCAGTGAGACGCGGCATTCGCAACTTACGAACAGGATCATGAAACTCAATACCCTCAAACCTGCTGCCGGCGCCAAGCACGCCAAGCGTCGTGTCGGTCGCGGCATCGGTTCCGGCATCGGCAAGACTGCGGGGCGCGGTCACAAGGGCCAGAAGTCGCGGGCTGGCGGTTTTCACAAAGTGGGCTTCGAAGGCGGGCAAATGCCGCTTCAGCGTCGCCTGCCCAAGCGCGGATTCTTCTCACGGACCAGGGAATTCGTGGCGGAGGTTCGTCTGAATGATTTGCAGGCGCTGGAGGCGACGGAAATTTCTCTCGCAAGCCTCAAGGCGGCAGGCATTGTCCCGAGCCTTACCTTGCGTGCGAAGGTCATCCTTTCGGGCAAGATCGAGAAAAGCGTGATGCTGGTTGACATTGCCGCGACCAAAGGCGCGAAAGCGGCGATTGAAGCGGCGGGCGGTTCGGTCGCCGTCGCAGTTTGACCGTTTTATTGCAATTTTCGGAATTGAGCAAGCGTGGCCACTGATGCAATGACTGTCGCGAAGGCGGGCAAGTACGGCGATCTGAAGCGCCGGCTTGTCTTTTTGCTGCTCGCCTTGGTTGTCTATCGGGTCGGCGCGCATATTCCCGTGCCTGGCATCGATCCGACGCAGCTTGCGGAGTTGTTCAAGCAGAATCAGGGCGGTATTCTGGGCATGTTCAACATGTTTTCTGGCGGCGCGCTGTCGCGTTTCACGATTTTCGCGCTCGGGATCATGCCCTACATTTCATCCTCGATCATCATGCAGTTGATGACGGTGGTATATCCACCCTTTGAGGCACTCAAGAAGGAAGGCGAATCCGGTCGGCGGAAAATCACGCAGTACACGCGTTACGCGACTGTTTTCCTGGCGTTTTTTCAAGCGTTTGGGATATCTGTTGCGCTCGAGGCGCAGCCCGGCCTTGTCATTGAACCAGGCCTGATGTTTCGGTTTGTCACCGTATCGACATTGGTGACCGGCACCATGTTCCTGATGTGGCTGGGGGAGCAGATCACCGAGCGCGGGCTCGGCAACGGCATCTCGATCATCATCTTCGCCGGCATTGCCGCTGGGTTGCCAAGTGCAATTGCAGGTCTTCTGGAATTGGTGCGCACCGGCGCGATGAACGCGTTGACTGCAATATTCATTGTGTTGCTGGTGGTCGCGGTCACCTTCGCGGTGGTCTTTGTGGAGCGCGGCCAAAGAAAAATACTGGTCAATTACGCCAAGCGACAGGTAGGCAATCGCGTCTACGGCGGACAGTCATCGCATCTTCCGCTGAAGTTAAACATGTCGGGCGTGATTCCTCCGATCTTTGCCTCGTCGATCATTCTGTTCCCGGCAACGATCACGAGCTGGTTTTCGTCCGGTGATCAGTTGCGCTGGCTCAAGGATATCGCCGGCACGCTTTCGCCCGGACAACCGATTTACGTCATGCTGTACGCTGCGGCGATCGTTTTCTTCTGTTTTTTCTACACCGCTCTGGTCTTCAACAGCAAGGAAACGGCCGAGAATCTCAAGAAGAGCGGGGCGTTTGTGCCGGGCATCCGCCCCGGCGATCAGACGGCCAAGTACATAGACAAGATTCTCATGCGTCTGACGTTGACGGGCGCAGTCTATGTGACCCTGGTCTGCCTGTTGCCGGAATTCCTGATCCTGAAATGGAATGTGCCTTTCTATTTCGGCGGGACGTCTCTTCTGATCATCGTTGTTGTCACGATGGACTTCATGTCGCAGGTACAGGCCTACATCATGTCGCACCAGTATGAATCCTTGCTCAAAAAAGCCAATTTCAAAGGCGGGATGTTCTAGAGAATTGTTTGTCGTGTGAGGCGTTGACCGTGCAACGCGACCAGGTGGCTCGCGGGCGGAAATGACCGGCAGGCAAAAGAGAATCGAAAAGAGAGTCGAGGACAAAATGAAAGTACTGGCTTCGGTAAAGAAGATCTGCCGCAATTGCAAGATCATCAAACGCAAGGGTGTTGTGCGGGTTATCTGCACCGACCCGCGCCACAAACAGCGTCAGGGCTGAAGCCTCATAGCCCAGTTCCGTCAGGCGCCAAAGACCCCTAGTAGAAGGACACGACATGGCCCGTATCGCAGGCATAAACATTCCGAATCATCAACACGCCGAGATCGCGCTTACATCGATCTATGGCATTGGTCGCCCGCGGGCGCGCGCCATTTGCGTCGCTTCCGGTGTGACACCGTCGCTGAAGATGAAGGATCTTACCGACGCGCAGGTCGATCGCCTGCGCGAGCAAGTCGGCAAGTTCATTGTCGAAGGCGATCTGCGTCGGGAAGTTTCGATGAACATCAAACGCCTGATGGACCTCGGCTGCTATCGCGGCGTGCGGCACAAGCGGGGTCTTCCGGTGCGCGGCCAGCGCACCCGGACCAACGCGCGTACGCGCAAGGGCCCGCGCAAGGCACGTAACGCGATCGCTGGCAAATAGCTTCAACGAGCGTTGGGTTCCAGCGCTGTTAGGACAAGAATATGGCAACCAAGCAACAGGCCGCATCCACGCGGGTGCGCAAGAAAGTCAAAAAGAACGTCGCAGAGGGCATTGCCCACATTCATGCGTCGTTCAACAACACCATCATCACGATCACCGACCGGCAGGGAAACGCCCTTTCGTGGGCGACATC
>JAYVST010000385.1:0-2042 GCA_043775255.1 Burkholderiales bacterium | reverse complement strand
TGTGCCTTGTCGGGCGGCGAGCGCGCGGCCGAATACGTGAAGGGAAAGCTCGGCATCGGGTTCCGCGAGACCACGGCCGACGGCCGCATCACGCTGATGGAAGGCGAGTGCATGGGCGCCTGCGGCGACGCGCCGGTGCTGCTGGTGAACAACAAGCGCATGTGCAGTTTCATGTCCAACGAGCGCATCGATGCGCTGCTGGAGGAGTTGCAGTGACCTGCCTGCATGACCGCCACATCAATCCGCTGATTCTGGCCGGCCTCGACGGCAAGAACTGGCGCCTCGAGGATTACGAGCGGCGCGGCGGCTACGAAGCGCTGAAGAAAATCCTCTCGACCGGCATCAAGCCCGAGGACGTGGTCGCGGAACTCAAGAGGTCCGCGCTACGCGGTCGCGGCGGCGCCGGTTTTCCGACCGGACTCAAATGGAGTTTCATGCCGCGCGGCTTTCCGGGCGCGAAATACGTGGTGTGCAATTCCGACGAAGGCGAACCGGGCACGTTCAAGGATCGCGACATCCACCGCTACAACCCGCACATCCTGATCGAGGGAATGGTCATTGCCGGCTACGCGATGGGTGTTCAGGTGGGGTACAACTATATCCACGGCGAGATCTGGGCCGAATACGAGCGCTTTGAAGAGGCGCTCGACGAAGCTCGCGCGGCCGGCTATCTGGGGCAGCGCATTCTCGGCACCGAGTTCTCGTTCGAACTTCATGGACACCATGGCTACGGCGCCTACATATGCGGAGAGGAAACGGCCTTGCTGGAGTCGCTTGAAGGCAAGAAGGGGCAGCCGCGCTTCAAGCCGCCGTTTCCCGCGAGCTACGGGTTGTACGGCAAGCCCACCACCATCAACAACACCGAAACGTTCGCCGCCGTGCCCTGGATCATGCGCAATGGGGGCGATAAATTCCTCGAGTTGGGCAGGCCCAACAATGGCGGCACCAAGATATTCTCGATTTCGGGCGACGTCGAAAAGCCCGCCAACTACGAGATTCCGCTCGGCACGCCTTTCGCAAAGCTGCTCGAACTGGCCGGTGGCATGCGCGGCGGGAAAAAAATCAAGGCGGTCATTCCGGGCGGTTCGTCTATGCCGGTACTGACCGGTGAAGTGATGATGGAAACGGACATGGACTACGATTCGATCGCCAAGGCCGGGTCCATGCTGGGTTCGGGCGCGGTCATTGTGATGGACGAAACGCGCTGCATGGTCAAGTCGCTGTTGCGTCTGGCCTACTTCTACTTCGAAGAGTCCTGCGGACAGTGCACACCTTGTCGCGAGGGCACCGGCTGGCTCTATCGCGTGATCCATCGCATCGAGCATGGCCAGGGACGTCCCGAAGACCTCGACATGCTCAATTCGGTGGCCGACAACATCCAGGGCCGCACGATCTGCGCCCTAGGCGATGCGGCGGCGATGCCGGTGCGCGCCTTCATCAAGAATTACCGTGCCGAATTCGAATACCACATCGAGCACAAGCACTGCCTCGTGCCGGCTTACGTCTGAGGCATACGGAAATGGGACTCGTACGCGCCGACCTCAAGCTAGCTCAACCGATGAGTGGAAAAAAAGCCATTGTCGTTAGCGCACTGGTGGATTCCGGCGCGGTTTTCCTGGTGATACCGGAGCATGTGCGCCTACAGTTGGATCTGGAAGTACACGACAAGGTCGAGGTCACCTTGGCCGACGGCAAGCGCAGTCTCGTGCCGCAATGTGGCCCGATCCGCATCGATTTCGAAAACAGACATTGCCATACCGATGCCTTGGTGATGGGCGACGAAGTGCTTCTCGGCGCTATTCCGATGGAGGCAATGGATCTGGTTGTGATGCCGCGCGCGCGGCGCTTGGTAGTCAATCCGGATAGTCCGAATTACGCGTCGGCGATTGTGAAGTGCAGCGCACGTGTTGCTGGTGAGGACGCCCATGGTTGAACTCGAAATAGACGGGCAGCAGGTGGAGGTGCTGGAAGGCAGCACGGTGATGGACGCCGCCAACAAGCTCGGCACTTACATACCGCATTTCTGCTATCACAAGAAGCTT
>JAYVST010000384.1:0-4152 GCA_043775255.1 Burkholderiales bacterium | reverse complement strand
GCCGCGATCACCCGCGCGATCTGCGCCACCGAAAGGTCGGCCTTGGCGGTCAGAAGCCATTCGCCGCGCTGATGCACCCACTCGCCCTTTTCGTCGAACTTGCCAATCACTCGCGGGCGCACGTCCTCGCGCCAGTTGTACAGGTGCTCCTTGAGCTGATATTCGACGATCTGGCGCTTTTCCTCCACCACCAGCACCTCGTCCAAGCCCTCGGCGAACTGGCGCACGCTGTCCGGCTCCAGCGGCCAGGGCATCGCGACCTTGAAGACGCGGATGCCAATATGCGCCGCCAGCGCCGCGTCGATGCCCAGTTCCTGCAGCGCCTCGCGCACGTCCAGGTAGGACTTGCCCGATGCGATGATGCCCAGGCGCGGATTGGGGCTGTCGATTACCGTGTGATTGAGTTTGTTGGCGCGCGCGTAGGCCAGCGCGGCGTAGATCTTGTAGTCCTGCATCAGCGCTTCCTGCTCGCGCGCCACCGTGCCCAACATGGCCGACGACAGGCGCGCGTTGAGGCCCCCCGCCGGCATGATGAAATCCTCCGGCAGCGCGATCTTGACGCGCCACGGGTCGGCGTCGATCGACGCCGAGCTTTCCACCGTGTCGGCCAGCGCCTTGAAGCCCACGTAGCAGCCCGAGAAACGCGACATCGCCCAGCCGTGCAGCCCGAGATCCAGGTACTCCTGCACGTTGCAGGGGTAGAGCATGGGGATCATCGCCGCCGAGAACATATGGTCGCTCTGGTGCGGCAGGGTCGAGGAATAGGCGCCGTGATCGTCGCCGGCCACCAGCAGCACGCCGCCATGGCGGGACGAGCCGAAGTGGTTGGCATGCTTGAACACATCGCCGCAGCGGTCCACGCCGGGCCCCTTGCCGTACCACAGGGCGAACACCCCGTCGCAGGTCGCGCCGGGCAGCAGGTTGACCTGCTGGGTGCCCCAAACGGCGGTGGCGGCCAGGTCTTCGTTGATGCCGGGCTGGAAGCGGATATGGTGGGCCTCGATGTGGCGCCCGGCATGCCACAGGGCTTCGTCCAGCCCGCCCAGGGGCGAGCCGCGATAGCCCGAAATGAAGCCGGCGGTATTCAAGCCCGCGGCCAGGTCGCGCTGGCGCTGGACGATCGGCAGCCGCACCAGCGCCTGGATGCCGGAAAGAAAGATCCGGCCGGAGGTGGCCAGGTACTTGTCGTCCAGAGAGACTTCGCGCAGCGGGCCATCAGGAGCGCCTGCGGCGCTGGCCAGGGCTGCGGTTTCGGCGGGGGAATGCGATGTCATGCGTCACCTCAAAATCGTGTTCTTGAGAAGCACCGCACGCCGGCGGGTGGGCCTGCGGACGGAACGTGGGCTGGCGCGAAGATCGTCCGCGTCCTGGCCCAATGGTGGGCCGGTCGCCGGTCGCCGTCAACTGATTGGTTTTCACGCGATCGGTGGCAGCGATGATGGCGACGCAGTAACACTGCCGCGTAGATCACCCCCAACCCCCACCGAAAGACCACCATGAAAACCGTGCAAATGACCGCCGCCGAAGCGCTCCAGCGCACCGCGCTTTTCGACAAGCTGCAAGCGATGTCCACCCTGAAGGATAACCCGGTGATGCCGGAAGTGGCACGCGACATCTTTCTCGCGCGCAAGATCATGCCCATCGTGCCGGAGCAGACCCAGAACGCCTTCGGCAACGTGGCCGCGATCTACGGCGCTGCACGGCTGACGATGAACATCTCGGTGTGCCCGCCCGGCCAGGGCTCCGGCCTACACGCGCACCATAAGACTTTCGAGACCTTCTTCGTGCTCGACGGCAAGTTCGAGTTCTCGGTGAACGACGACGGCGGCGAGAAGGTGATCCTCAACAATTGGGACACGCTGCCGGCGCCGCCGGGGGGTGTCGCGGCTTTCGCAACATCGATGACCGCGACAGCACGCTGATGACGGTGATCACCGGCGGTGTCCACGACCGCAACGACATCAGCCTGCCACCTTCGATCGGCGCCGCCGTCGACGCGCATGGGCCGGGGGGTGCTGGACAAAGTCAAGAAGATCGGCCTGACCTTCGATGCGGGGATCGGAAACACCTGAAGCCACATTAGAACGGTGTCGAGAGAAAATAGGTCCTGACGGATAGGTTGAAAGCCGGCAACTTCACAAGCGATTCAGGTTTTCAACGCGGAGAGAAACTCCCGAAGGGACGCCTTTGCGGCTTCAGGAAGCATGGCGATCCTTTGGTGTAACTCGAAGTCGGAGTTGGGCAAATGAAGCAATGTGACGTTTTCGCGATCCATCCACCCATGCGGCAGTTCGAACCTGGATTCGATTTTGCGGGCTACATAGTCGTTAATTTTCATGTCTCCCGTAGCCATTTTTGAAACATAACTGGCATTGGTTAGAGATGACAATTTTTTTGCAGTGGCCTTGTGTCCGCCATTGAGCCAGCGGATCAAATCCATATTCCTGGAACGAGGACCGGTTGGCATCTTGATCCTCCTGTTGCACCGGGTGCAATGTTGCAATCGACGCTCAGCGATTGCACTTGGCTCTGACATTCTCCTGCCACTTCCGCATGAATAACAGGCATTCTTCCGCGATCCACTTTTCGAATTCGCCTGGCTCCCAGCCATGCTGGTTGTAGTCCATGTCGAATTTTTCAATCCAGCGCAAGAAATCTTCGGTCAAGTAGCCTGCGTATTCAAGAAGTTGGCCTTCATCCGCAAAGAGCGCTTCCGCGAGATCCGGAAACGATTCTTCTTCAAAATGAATATCCCAATCCCAAAGGTCCATCACAATCGAATCAGACGGCATCAATCGATAAAGATCTTCCCGCAAAAGACCTGGGGGTTCGTCTTCTCGCGACTCTTCATTCATGATTTGATCGGCAATACGTCCACGATTCGCACGCGTGCTGTTCACCACCCGCGTGACAGCATTTCCCTCATGCTCAGCGCATTCAACACCGTCGCGCAAGTCTCCCAGTCCGCATCCTCGACCTTGCGGTACTCGATGTCGAACGGGTTGCGGGTCGCGGCGGTGCGGTCGATGAGTTGATGCGCGGCGTGCTCGTCGTTCAGCGCCACCTGCACCCACACATCCTCGAGCGTATCCGGGATCTGCCCGAACAAGCCGTGAATCGCTTCAAGTCGATCGGCCAGCACCTGGTGCACGCGGTCTTCGACCGACCCGTGATAGCGCAGGTTGGCGATCCAGATTTCGCTACGCGCCTGGCCGATCCGCTGAATGCGGCCCTTGCGCTGTTCTAGGCGCGTCGGGTTCCACGGTAGGTCGATGTTGATGAGCGTTCCCAGGCGTTGCAGGTTCAGGCCCTCGGAGGCCGGATCGGTACCGAGCAGCAGCTTGAGGTCGCCGGTGCGCACCCGGGCCTTGAGCGCGTTGCGGTCGCAACGCTGAAACCTGCCGTCGCGCCAGAACCCGGACCGGTTGCTGCCGGCATACAGGCCGATGTCCATGCCGGCGAACTCGGCGCGCCTGGCCATTTCGTCACCGATCCAGCGCACCGTGTCGTAATACTGGGAGAACAGGATGCAGCCCAGATCAAGCCAACGGCGCGTCACGCCGGGCTGGGTGCCCAGCAGGTAGCCGATCAGCGCTTCGAGCTTGGGGTCCTTGTTGCCGCCTTGGCGCAATAGGTCCAGGCAGCGGCGCAGGGATTTGGTTTCCGCATCGGTGAAGTTCTTGAAGTCGCTGACGCCCTGTGGTGGTCGCCCAAGCTGCGGTGGCGTCTCTTCCTCGGCGTCATCTTCGTCTTCATCATCGGGCACGTCCGGCTCGTCGCCCAACAGCTTGCGGATCGTGCGGCGCCCGGCCTCCATGGACCTGCCGAGCCGTCGCAGCAGCAGGGTCTTGAAGAACCCGGCGCCGCGCACGCGCTGTTGCAGAAGAAGCGAAAACGCCTCGGCCTCCTGATACGCTTCCCGCAGGTAGCCGCCCAACGCGAGCGCGCCTTCGCTTTCTTCTCCGAACAACTTCACCATCACGCGCGGAAGGAAATAGCCGCCGGTGGCCGGGTTGATGGTCGATTCCAGATAGCCCCGGGTGCGCCGCACGATGCATCGGAGCAGGGGATTGAAGCGCTCGCCGTAGTGCGGCAACAGGCCGTTCTGCAACTGCACCCGCTGAATCGCCGGCGCCAGCTTGTCCAGCGACT
>JAYVST010000383.1:0-9449 GCA_043775255.1 Burkholderiales bacterium | reverse complement strand
TCGAGCTTGCGGCTCGAGAAGATGCCGGTGGCGTAGCCGTAGACCAGGATCGCCAGCAGTGTCGCCGGGTGGTGCGCTTTGGAGCCGCGCCCCGTGTATTGCCGGGTCAGCTCGGACAAATCAAGTTGGTCGATCACTTCCACTATGAAGCGCGCCAGATGGTCTTCGCTCAACCAATCATCCACCGAAGGCGGCAGCAGGTACGCCGTTTTCTGATCCACCGTCACAAACTCAGCCATCCCTTGCCCTCTTTCGTCTCACCGCTCACCTATAGTCTCACCGCACACCTATATGAGATCAATGCAATGCCCAATGGTTCGACGACACATCATGCAAATTAAAAGTCCGACAGGCTGCTAGGCGACCCGACACGCCTGACCTATGGCCCGACGAAGAATAACCAGCTTGACCTCTATCGCGCAAGGCGCGCCTGCGCCACGCGCAACTTCGCCTATTCGGGCCACGCGGTGCTGCGGCAGATGGGGCCGGCTTGAGAATCTCTACGGCCTTGCAATCGATCCGTAGCTGGGCGCGCGGCATCAAGGCGCGGGTGCTTACGCTTTGGTTCTGCAGCCGCCATCCCCAGACACCGCTGGCGGCGAAAATTCTCGCTGCCATGGTCGCAGCCTATGCGCTGAGCCCAATCGACCTGATTCCCGATTTCATTCCGGTGATCGGCTACCTCGACGAGGTGATCCTCCTGCCGCTTGGCATCATGCTTGTGTTGCGGCTGATCCCTGACCATGTGATCGCGTTTTCGCGGGCGCAGGCCGAGCAGTGGCTGGAGGAGAGGAAGCAGAAGCCGCGCAACTACTTCGCAGCCGCGGCGATCATCGTGGTGTGGCTGGTGCTGGCGTGGTGGGCATGGCGGCTGACTTCGGCCTGGTAAGCGGGCCGGTAGTTGCCGGCGCGCGCATCGCGAGACGCCGCGTGCCACGACCTACAGGCGCGACCCGGGCGGAATCGCGTAGCGCAGCGAAATCCACAGTGCGCGCGCCGTGCCGGGAGACCGGAACTGCTCGGCCGCGCCGTTGGCGGCATTGAAGCTGTTGCCGGGGCCGGTGAACACGTTCTGGCCCAGGAGCCCGAAAGTGTCGTAGCGCCGATCGAAAAGGTTGTCGATCTTGGCGCTCAATTCCCAGCCCCGCTCGAAGGCATGGCGCATCACCAGGTTGGCTACCGCATAGCCTGGTAGCCGGCCATTGGCATCGCGGTTGTTTTCGTCGCCGCGCACATGCTGGCTACCGTACCAGGCCATGCCGAGCCCGAACGCCCATGACTTGCCCGGCGCCCATTCGGCGCGCAGCTTGAGCGCATGGGCCGGAATGCCGGGCATGCGACTGCCCGGCGCCACGACGATGTTGCCCGCCGCGTCGGCCGACGAATTGTTCGGGCTTGGCATCTGGAAAGCGCTGCGATACACCGCGCGAATGCCGTGATACGAGCCACGTAATGTCAAGGCACCGAACCCGGCCTGCGCGCCAAGTTCGAATCCCTCGCGCTCGGTGCGGCCGACGTTCTGGAAAAAGCCTGCGGCGGTCGATCCGCGGGTATTGACGAACTGGATGTCGTCATGCACCACGCTGCGATACACCGACGCGTTGAATCGAAGGTTCTCGCCGACGCGCGCTCGCAGCCCGATTTCCAGGGTGCGCGCGATGACCGGCTTCAGCGGTGGGTCGGCGAGAAACTGGTTGGGCAGGTTGCACGGCGCGGCCGGGTCGGCGCAGGTCAGCTCCACCGGCGAAGGCACGCGCATGCCCTGCACCAGATTGGCATACAGCGTGGCCGACGCCACAGGGTTCCAGTTGATCCCCAGGCCGGGATTGAGGCGGCGAAAGCTGTGGTCGCCGTCCAGCGCGGGCTGGATGCCGGACTCGTCGCGCAGGCGAACTTGTGCGAGGTTGTAGCGAGCCGACGCTGTGATGGTCCAGTGCCGGTTGGGGGAAAATGCATTGCTCGCGTACAGCCCGACATATGCGTTTCTGCCGCGCAAACGCACCGACGGCGTGTAGTTGCCGATGCCAAGGTTCTGGCGATCCGGCGCGAAGTCGGCTTCCTGCCGGTCCTGCGCAAACCGCGAATCGCCCTGGTCATAGGATGCGCCGACCACCAGATGATTGCGGCCACCGGCGAGCGAGCGATCGGCCGAGGCCTGGATGGCCGCCCCGAACATGGCTTGCGTGAGGCCATAGCGCACGTTGGCGCCCGGTGCGTTGCCCGCTCCGACCGCAAGCGTCGGATCGAAATCGTGGTTCACGTTGCTGCTCACATTGCCCTGCGTCAGGCCGCGCACATACACGTTGCCGGCCAACAGGATTTCGCTTGGCAAAATGTGCGAGGCGCGCAGGGTGGCGAAGCGCATCTGGTTGGTGGTCGCATCCGGCCAGGTGTAGGGCTGGCGCGGATTGCCCGCCATCGAGCGCGGCAGAGTCTGGCTGCCGGCAAGGATGTTGTCGGCCAGCGCGAAAGATAGGTCGATATCCGTCGACGCATCCTGCCAGCCGACCTTGCCGAACAGCTGGCGCACCCGACTTTCGGAATGCTCGCGCCAGCCCTTTTCGTTCAACCCATGGCCGGCGACGAAGTAGTCGACGTACTCGCCGTGCCCGCCGCTTTCGAATTCGACCGCGCGCCGTCCGAATGCGCCGTCGGTCAGGCGCATCGAATGGCCCGGAAAAGCGAATCCGGATTTGGTCTGGACCGACAAGGCGCCCCCCAGCGTGTTAAGTCCGAACACCGGGTTCGAGCCCGAAATCAGGTGCATGGTCGAGATGGCATTGCGCGGAATCAGATCCCAGTTCACCGTGTCGCCGAAGGCCTCGTTGACACGCACGCCGTCGACGAACACCGAGAGCCCCTGCGGCAGCCCAAGAAGCGGCGAGGCGACAAAGCCGCGGTACTGAATGTCGGGCTGGAAACGGTTGCCTTGGCCCATGCCCATACTGACGCTACCGAGGTTGCGTTCGAAAAACTCGCTCAGATCGAGGGCATCTTGGCGGCGCAAATCACTGGCGCCGACGCTCTGCACGCTAGCCGGCACTTCGCGCAGTTCCCTGCCATGCCCGGGGACAGGCGTGGTGCCGATCACGGTCACCGTCGCCAACTCGAGTTCCTTGGAGGGGTTCTCGGCCGCCTTGCACAACACCGACGTCAGCAGCAATGTGCACACTACGCACGCCCGGGACATGCCGCGCTTCACCGGATCACGACCCCCCAGGGCATTTCCCCGACGCTGATGTCGTGGCTGCGCGTGTTGGTCGCCGTGTCGATCACCGAGACCGAATTGGAGCGGCCGTTGGCCACGTAGAGCTTGCTGCCGTCGGCTTTGATGGCCATGTTCCAAGGGCGCTGGCCGACCGGCACGGTCGCCACGATGATGTTGGTCGAGGTGTCGATTACCGACACGGTGGCATCGCGGCCGTTGGACACATAGACCCTGGCGCCGTCCGGCCGCACTGCGATGCCGTTGGAGAACTTGCCCGCCGGAATGCTGGCGACCACCGCTTGCGTGGCTGTATCGATGACGTAAACGGTGTTGGCGATTTCGCAGGCCACATAGGCGCGCTTGCCGTCGGGCGTGAAGCCGATACCGCGCGGGCGCATGCCCACCTTGACAGAGCGCACCTGGCGCCGCGCGGCGACGTCGACGATGTCGAGGGTGTCCGCATCCTCGGCGCTCACGTAGACCCATTTGCCGTCCGGGCTGAACACCGCATGCTCCGGATTCTTGCCGTCGGTCTTGACGAAATGCGACAGCGCGTTCCTGGCGGTGTCGACAAAGGCGACGCCGTTGCTGACCTCGACCGCGGCGACCACCCAGGCGCCGTCCGGGGAAATCGAGACACCTTCAGGCGATTCGCCCAATGGAATGGTCTGGATCACGGCGCGGCGCGCGATATCGACCACCAGCAAGGCGCTGCCCGGCTGGTCGCTCACGTAGATGCGCGTGCCGTCACGCGAGAGCGCCATGCCGCGAGGCTTGACGCCAGCGCGGATTTCCCCGATGACCGTGTCGCGCGCGGTGTCGATCAGGGAGAGGGTGCCGGATTTTTCGTTCGCTACGTAGGCGGTCTGCGCCATAGGGGCGAGCGGCAGAACCGCGAGCAGGCAGGCGGCGAACGTTTTCTTCATGGTCACTCCGCGGGCCGGCGCCGTGCGCCCGGCCAGATGTGGAAAAACACGCCGTCACGATCGACGAGCAGATGCTTGAGGGCCGCGATCACATGGACAGTGACCAGGGCCATCAGCAACCACACGCACCCAAGGTGGACGGCGCTGCACAGTTCTTTCAGGGCCGGCGCATCCCAGCCCCAATGCGGCAGCGCGTGGCCATAGAACTTGATCGGATATCTGGTGAACGAAGAGCCCAGGTAGCCCGAGAGCGGCAGGGCCAGCAGGCAGAAATAGAACAACCCGTGGGCCATGCGCGCCGCCTGTTGCTGCCATTGCGGCATTTGCGCCGGGTACGCGGGCACCTTGCCGCGCAGCCTGACGAGCAGGCGGACGATCATCACCAGTCCGATGCTGATGCCGATCGACTTGTGCACATTGAACCAGCCGACGCGCAAGCCCGGCGGCGCCTTGGGCAAGCTCAGCATCCACCAGCCAAGTCCGATCTGCCCCAGAGCGGCAACGCCGACCAGCCAATGCAGGGCAACCAGCGCGGTCGAGTAGCTGCCGGCGGCCGTGGCGGCCGTGTGCGAAGCCATTCCCGGGGCAACCGGCGCCCGGGATATCGGAACGGTGCTCATGGTTTCAGTGGTTCAGCGCACGGCTTCGAACCCGGCCGCGCGCAGCCTCTCGCGCGCGAGCTTCCCGGCGAGAAATTGCAGGAACGGTTGCGCGTCCGGCGCGTTGGTTGAATCCGACGACACCGCCGCGCTGTACCCGGCCCACTGCTGCAGGTCTCCCGGCAACAACCCCACGAACGCGACCGCCGGGCGCGCCATGATTTCGGTGGCCTGATCGAGCGCGAGTTCGATGTCGCCATGGCCGACGCCGGCCAGGCCCTGCCCGACGCCGCCCAGGCGGGTCCTGGCCTTCAGCGCATCGTCGATCCCGAGTATTTTCAGCGCCTCGGCAACGGCGTTTCCGCCCGCGCCTTCGCGCGGGTCAGGGTAGGCGATCGAGCGCGCCTGCAACAACGCCTTGCGCAATGCCTCGGGCGTGGCGATGTCGGGGGTCTGGGCGCCCTTGCGCACCGCCATGCCGATGCCGACGCGACCGATGGCCATAAGCGTGGCCGTGTCGATCTTGCCGCCCTTCCGAAGGCCTTCAATCGTTTCATCGGGAAACATCACCACATCCGGCGGCTCGCCTGCGCGGATGCGCCCCTGCATCTGCTCGACGCTGCCGGACTTGACAACGGCGGCATGTCCGGTCTCGCGTTCGAACTGGCTTGCAAGTTCGGCAACCACCACCTTGATCGCGGGAGAGCACCAGATTGCGACCTCGCCCGGGCCGGCGGCAGCATGCGCGGCGACCAACAGCGTCGCAATCCCTACTGTCACACGCGCCACCATCATCGACAATACTCGGCGCCTGTCCACCTGCGTCGCGTTGCGGCGCACGACAGTGCCGGAGACGACATGGTCCGCATTCAATTTGGCTCTCCTGCAAGCACGTAGGCCCAGATCGCGTCGATCTCCTCGGGCGACAAGGCACCGCGCCAAGGCGGCATGCCGCGCCGCCCGTTGATCACGGTATTGACAAAGCGGCTGCGCTCGTCCCTGGGAAACTGGCGCAGGTCCACCTGCACCGGCGGTTCAAGCATGCGAGTCCCATGACAGGGTGCGCAATTGAGGGTGTAGTGCTTTTCGCCGGTGCGCACCAGTTCGGGGCTGACGCGCGTGTCATTCGATTGTGCTATCGCCGGTATCTGCATACCGCAGAAGATGACAAGACTTGCCGCCGCCGCAGATAAGAGAACTCGCTTCATGTCTGTCGTTGCGCCCTTGCAGGGGGCAGGAAATACAACTTGAGCGGAAGCGGCATCGGAGTCGAACACAACTTGAGCCTCGATCGGGCTTGGTGCCTGTCACGATGCCGCGTCAGAACCCTACTGTGGAACGGCAAATGTCCACACCGACCCGCCGAGCGGCACGTTCTTGACCGGATCCCGCGCGAAGCGAACACCAAGCCCGCCCAGTCCCGAAAGGACAGTCACATATTGCCGCCCCTCATGCGTCCAGGTGATCGGCATCGAATTGACGCCGGAACTGGTCTGAAACTGCCAAAGGGTTTCGCCGGTGTCCGCATCCAGCGCCTGGAACTCCCCGGTGTGGCGACCGGTGAACAGCAGGCCGCCGCCGGTCGCCAGCATCGCGCTCCAGTTGGCATGGTCGTTGAGGGGGATTTTCCACTTGGCCTTTCCAGTGAGCGGGTCGATGGCTTCGATAAATCCCTTGGGTTCATTGGGTGCATTTGCGACCGTGAACTGGGCCCCGACGTAGCGCGCGCCCGAACCCGGCTTCGGCACCTCGACCGGAAGCAGCTTGTACTTCGAGAACATGTGAATCGTGTTGGCGTACAGAAGACCGGTCTTCGGGTTGAAGGCGGCGTGCTGCCAGTTTTTCGTTCCGACCAGGCTTGGCCAGAATTCCTGTTCCTCGCCGGCGCGAATCTTCATGGCGATTTCGGACTCGACCGGGCGGCCCGTCGCCAGATCGACATGCGTGGCCCAGGTCACCTTGCCATACGGATTGGCCGCCAGCAACTTGCCGTCGGCGCGGTCGAGCACGTAGGCGAAACCATTGCGGTTCAACTGCATCACCACCTTGCGCTGCTGGCCGCCGAACGGAAGTTCACCCAGGATGAGTTCCGACACGGCATCGTAGTCATAGAACTCGTTGGGGATGAACTGGTAGTGCCAGACGATCTCGCCGGTCTTCGGGCGCACCGCGATCACCGAAGCGGTGTAGAGGTTGTCGCCCTTGCGGTAGTTGGGATTCCAGGGGCCAGCGTTGCCGGTGCCCCAGTACACCAGGTCGAGGTCAGGATCGTACGATCCGGTAATCCAGGTGCTGCCGCCGCCGTTCAGGTGGGACTTCTCGTCCGGCCAGGTATTGCCGCCCTTTTCATTCGGCGCAGCCGTGGAATGGCGACGCCAGAGTTCCTTGCCGGTCTCCGGATCCCAGCCGGAAATGAAGCCGCGGATGCCGAACTCGGCGCCGGACATGCCGGTGATCACCACGCCATTGGCTACCACCGGCGCTACCGTCATCGAATAGCCGTCCTTCCAGTCGATCACCTTGGACTTCCACAGTTCCTTGCCGGTCTTCTGGTCGAGCGCGACCACGTGCGCATCCAGCGTGGTGCGAAAGACTCTGCCGTTGAACAGGGCGACGCCCTTGTTGGATACCCCGCAACACACCACGCGCGGCGTCTCCGGCACAAAATCCACCGCGGTGCGCCACAGCTGCTTGCCGGATAACGCCTCGATCGCTACCGTCCACTTGGCGTTGCTGATGTACATGACGCCGTTATGGATGAGCGGTTGCGCCTGCTCGCCGAACTCGTTTTCCAGCCCGGTCGACCACACAGGAGCGAGACGCTTGACGTTGCCCTTGTTCACTTTGTCGAGCGGCGAATAGCGCTGCTGACCATATCCCATTCCGTAGGTCAGGACATTGTCAGTGTTCTTGCCGTCGTTTTTCAGGTCATCAAGCGTTTGCGCACCAACGGGTGACGCCACTGCAACAGCCGCGACGAATGCCGCCAATCCCTGACGATTCATGGTTTGCTCCCCCCCTCGTTTGTTGTTCAACACCGGATGCGGCCCGGCTGCGTTTGCCGCTTTGCAGCGATTGTGGAGGACATCACTGCATTCTTCACACGCGACCGCACAAGGTCAAAATGTACCGCATTAGCGGACCGCTTGGAAGCCCTTATTTCCCGGCCGTGCAAAGCCCTGCCCGGCGCGAAGCGCTGCAGCGGCAAGTTTCGTCGGGGCCTTGTGCGCAGTGATAAAATGAAGTTTCGCTGTTGTCGATCGTTTCCACATGTCCGCCGCCCCCCGCGTGATCGCCCTTTTTGTCTCCGCATGCATCGCCGGCGCGGCGTTCTCGCAATCCCGGATTGTCACCATACCGGCGGCGGCGAAGCGCGCAACCATGACATTCCAGGGAACTCCGGAGTTGCAGCTCAATGGCACGGCCGTGCGCTTGGCGCCCGGTGCGCGCATTTTCGACCGCGGCAATTTTCTTCAAGTGTATGGCGCTGTAAGCGGCACCTTCGTGGTCAAGTACCTGCTTGAAGCCACCACCGGTCTGGTGCAGACAGTCTGGATCCTCACCGACGAGGAAATCGTTACGCCCGACCCAAAGCCGGCAGAGTGACGGTTGCCGCGCCGGCGGCTCCCCTTTCCGCAGCCCCGCTCAACAACGGACTCCTGCGACCCATGCCGAAAAAGCTCTTCATCAAGACCTTCGGCTGCCAGATGAACGAGTACGACTCGGACAAAATGGCAGACGTGCTGCACGCCTCCGACGCGCTCCTGCGTGCCGATACGATCGAAGAGGCAGACGTGATCCTGTTCAACACCTGCTCGGTGCGCGAAAAGGCGCAAGAGAAAGTGTTCTCCGATCTCGGCCGCGCACGCCTGCTCAAGGAGAACAAACCCGACCTGATCATCGGCGTCGGCGGCTGCGTGGCCAGCCAGGAAGGCGCGGCGATCGTCGCCCGCGCGCCCTATGTGGACGTGGTGTTCGGCCCGCAGACGCTGCATCGACTGCCGGAACTGATCCGGGCGCGACGCGCGAGCGGACGCGCGCAGGTGGACATTTCGTTTCCCGAAATCGAGAAGTTCGACCATCTGCCGGCGGCGCGCGCCGAGGGCGCCACCGCATTCGTCTCGATCATGGAAGGCTGTTCCAAGTACTGCAGCTTCTGCGTGGTGCCCTACACTCGCGGCGCAGAGATTTCGCGTGACTTGGACGGCATCCTGACCGAGATCGCAGGCTTGGCGCAGCAGCGTGTGCGCGAGGTGACACTCCTCGGTCAGAATGTCAATGCCTACCGCAGTGCGACGGCCGACGGCGAGGTAGCCGACTTCGCCTTGCTGCTCGAATACGTGGCCGAAATGCCCGGCATCGAGCGCATCCGCTACACCACCTCGCACCCGAAGGAGATGACCGAACGCCTGATCGCGGTCTATGCGCGCGTGCCCAAGCTGGTCTCGCAGTTGCACCTGCCGGTGCAGGCCGGCAGCGACCGCGTGCTCGCCGCGATGAAGCGCGGCTACACCGTGCTCGAATACAAGTCGATCATCCGGCGCCTGCGCGCGGTTCGCCCCGACCTGTCCTTGTCCACCGACTTCATCGTCGGCTTTCCGGGCGAAACCGAGGCGGATTTCGAGGCCACCATGCGCTTAATCGACGACGTCGGATTCGACGGCGCTTTCAGCTTTCTGTATTCGCGCCGGCCGGGCACGCCGGCCGCCGATCTGT
>JAYVST010000382.1:0-3369 GCA_043775255.1 Burkholderiales bacterium | reverse complement strand
GTGGCGATTTCGATGTGTACCGGCGGCGGCGCGTGGGACAACGCCAAGAAGTACATCGAGGAAGGCAACCATGGCGGCAAGGGTTCGGACGCGCACAAGGCGGCTGTGACCGGCGATACCGTGGGCGACCCGTACAAGGACACCGCCGGCCCGGCGGTCAATCCGCTGATCAAGATCATCAACATCGTCGCGCTACTGATGGTGCCGTTGCTCTAGGCGCGCTTGCGCTCAAGCGAAAGGCGGCCCAGGCAGTTCCGGCGGGCCGCCTTTTTCTTTTTCCGCCCGGCGCTACGCCGGGCGACGTTTCCAGAACTTTCACGGAGCAATACAGCATGGAAATCATGAATAGCGTTTTCATCGTCACCGGCGGCGCCTCGGGCCTGGGTGAAGCCACCGCGCGCATGCTTGCCGCCAACGGCGGCAAGGTGGTGATCGCCGACATGAACGCCGAACGCGGCGCACTCGTCGCGAGTGAAATCGGCGGCCGTTTCGTCAAGTGCAATGTATCTTCCGAAGAAGATGGCCGTGCGGTGGTTGCCGACGCGATGGGTGCACACGGCGCCATCAACGGCCTGGTCAATTGCGCCGGCATCGGCGGGGCGGAAAAGACCATCGGCAAGAACGGGCCGCATCGGCTCGACCTGTTTACTCGCGTCATCAGCGTGAACCTGATCGGCACTTTCAACATGATTCGCTTAGCCGCCGAACCGATGGCCAAGGGCCAGCCCAATGGCGCCGGCGAGCGCGGCGTCATCATCAACACCGCTTCAGTAGCAGCCTATGACGGCCAGATCGGCCAGGCCGCGTATTCCGCATCCAAGGGCGGGATTGTCGGCATGACATTGCCGATCGCGCGCGACCTGTCGCGTGAAGGCATCCGCGTGGTCACCATCGCGCCGGGCCTGTTCCTCACGCCGCTCCTGATGGGCCTGCCGCCGGACGCGCAGGATTCGCTCGGCAAGCAGGTGCCTTTCCCGCCGCGCCTGGGCCGCCCCGAGGAGTACGCCGCCCTGGCGCGCCACATCATCGAGAACGAGATGCTCAACGGCGAAACCATTCGCTTAGACGGCGCGATCCGCATGGCGCCCCGCTAAGCGCCATGCCGACGCCCACCAGCGCCCGCTACGGAAGAGCCGCGCTTGGCCGTCGCGGCCTGGCAGGCTGGCTGCTGGCAGCGTTGTCGATTCTTGGCGCGAACGGCACGATCGCCCAGCCGCTCGGCGTCGGTCAGTTCCCCATCGGCGGGCGGTTTCTGCACAAGCCGGCCGTCTCCGGCAAGCAATTCATGGTGTCTGCCGCCCACCCGCTGGCGACTTCCGCCGGCGTCGACATGCTGCGTCGGGGCGGCTCTGCGGTCGATGCGGCGATCGCGGTGCAAATGGTCCTTGGACTGGTGGAGCCGCATTCTTCCGGAATCGGCGGCGGCGCCTTCCTGATGTTCTACGACGCTCGCTCGCACAGGGTGGATACCTACGACGGCCGCGAAACCGCCCCTGCGGGGGTCGGTCCCGGCCTGTTCATGCAGTCTGACCAGAAGCCGATGCAATTCCGCGAAGCATTGGTCGGTGGCCGTTCGGTCGGTGTGCCGGGCGTTTTCCGGCTCGCCGAAATGGCCCATCGCAAGCACGGCCGCCTGCCCTGGCGCGTGCTGTTCGAACCGGCCATCGGCCTGGCCGAAAATGGCTATCCGATCAGCCCGCAACTGGCGCGCTGGCTGGCTGCCGACGTCAATCTCAAGCGCGACCCGGAGGCGCGCGACCTTTATTTCGAGGAAGACGGCGCCGCCAAGCCGGCAGGATCGATCATTCGCAATCCGCCCTACGCCCGTCTGCTGCGCGACATTGCGCGCCACGGCGCCGACCATTTCTACATGGGCGAAAACGCGCGGGCAATGGTGGCGGAGGTGCGCGCGCACGGCACCAACCCGGGCGACCTGTCCACCGAGGACCTGAAGAACTACCGGGCCAAGCACCGCGATCCGCTGTGCTTTACCTATCGCGCGTACGAGATCTGCTCGATGGCGCCGCCGTCGTCCGGCGGGATCGCCCTAGCGCAGATGCTGGGCATGCTGGAAAACACCGGCTTCGCGGCGGCCAAGCCGATGTCAGGCCAGGCGGTTCATCTGTTCGTGGAGGCTTCCAAGCTGGCGTTCGCCGACCGCAACCGTTACGTGGGCGATACCGATTTCATCACCGTGCCGGACGGGCTGGTCAATCGCGGCTATCTGGCAGCGCGTGCGCGCGACATCGGCGCCACCGCCTCGGGCTTGGCGCAACCCGGTGTCCCGCCCGGCGTTCGGCTCAGCCGCGCGGATGACCAGTCGCCCGAGCTCCCTTCCACCTCCCACTTTTCGATCGTCGACGCGCGCGGCAATGCGGTCGCCATGACCACCACCATCGAGACCATTTTCGGTGCGCACCTGATGGTCAACGGTTTCATCCTCAACAACCAGCTGACCGATTTTTCGTTCGTTCCCGAGCAAGACGGCAAACTGGTGGCCAACCGGGTTGAACCCGGCAAGCGGCCGCGGAGCTCGATGGCGCCGGTGCTGGTGTTCGAGCGCAATGCCGATGGCGCCCGCGGGCCGCTGCGCTTAGTGGCCGGGTCGCCGGGCGGCAGCGTGATCATCAATTTCGTCGCCAAGGTGCTGGTGGGCAGCCTGGACTGGAAACTGCCGCTCAAGGATGTGCTGGAACTGCCCAATTTCGGCAGCCGCAACCTCGGTGCGCGCGGCGCGGTCGAACTCGAACGCAACCGCTTTCCTGCGGATATCGCCGAAGAGTTGAAGAACCTCGGACACGACATCGTACCGCTTTCCATCGAGAGTGGTGTGCATGCGATCGAGCGAATTTGCGACAGGTCGCGCACGAAGCCCGATTGCCGCTGGGTCGGCGCCGCCGACCCGCGCCGGGACGGCGAGGCGATCGGGCGCTGATCACCTGCCCAGGCGGATCAGTTCAGGCGTGCTGCGGCAATGGCGCAGGCCGCGAGTTCAGCGGCTACGCTCGCCGCATCCTGCGCATCGGGGCGTTCCGCCGCATAGTGTCCAAGATCGTCCTGGGCGGCACGCGGGCATTCCAGTTTGGCGAACGCCCGACCGCGATCGCGCCGCTCCTCCGGCGCCTCCGGCAACAGGATGACCAGGCGATTCATCACGCCCAAGGCGCGCTCGAGATCTCCCCCCTCCAGATAGATGCCCTTGAGGTTGCGCAACAGCCGGGCCAGTATCTGGCGCGGCGAGGCCGGTTCCAGAAAGTCCTCCAGCGGCAAGGAGCGAGCAGCCTCTTCGCCGGCGAACTGCGCCAGGCGCTCGCGCAACTCTTCCTCCGAAAGCGACTTGCCGCCCGAATACGGATCAAGCACCAGTTC
>JAYVST010000381.1:0-1666 GCA_043775255.1 Burkholderiales bacterium | reverse complement strand
GAAGCGGTCCTCGTCGAACGGACCGACTTCGTCGATCACGATGTTGGGGCGAAAGCGGTTCATCGGCAGCGGGTCGCGGCCGGCATCCTGCAGGCGATCATTCAGGTCGGCGAGCGAAGCCTTGGAGACCATCAGGATGGGATAGCCGTCGGAGAACCGGTTCAGCGCCTCGATGTTGCCGGTACGCTCGCGATTCGATGTGCGCTTGTGCGCGGGATCGAAACGCGCCAGGTGCAGCTCGCGGCCGAGAAATTGCGATAGCCACGCAGCCGCGTCTGCGCCCTCGTCGAAGGCGCGGCAGACGTGATTCCAGACCCGCACGGCAAGCGTTGCGCCGCGCCCGAACGGGAGGCCCGTGGCGACGCGCAAGGCTTGCATGCCGGGCGCGTGCAGCACCAGGGCATCGGCGGCAACCGCTGGTGCGATCAGCGCCATGCGCGGCGCCTCGCGTTGGGTGAGGAAATTGCCGGCGCCGTCGACCACCATCCACTCGCGGTCGCCAAGCCCGTTGCTTTCCAGGCCGGCACGGCCCAGCGTCGCAACGTCGAGATCGATGCCGCGGCAACTCTTGACCGGATAGATATGCAGTGAAGCGATGTTTGCCATGTCAGGCGCCCGGATTCTCGCGTGCGATCCGTGCTTCGCGCGCCTGCAGGTTCGCCCACGCGATGCCAAGCATGGTGGCCTCATGGCCGGCGGCGCGCGCGCGCGCGAGCATGTCGCCGACGATGTGCGCGCCTTCGGTCTTGCCGCCTGACTCGAGGTCGCGCAGCATCGAAGCGCTGAAGACGGAGCCCCTGGTGGTCAGCAATTTCGCAGTCGCCGCATGGATGTGCGGGCGTGACGCGTGGCCGGCATGCAGTGCCGCAGCCTCGCACTCGGCCAGCATGCGCAGCATCAGGGACTGGCCTTCGTCGCTGGCAGAGATATCGCCCACTGCGCCGCGCATCAGGCAGGTCATGCCGGCCAGGCTTGCCAGCAGAACGAACTTCTCCCAGAGTTCCAGCAACACCTGGTCGGTGTAGCGCACGTCCACCGGAGTCTCCTTGTAGGCATGGGCGAGTGCATCGAGAACCGGTCCGCCGGTAGCACTGTTTTGCGCTCGCAGGCCGAAGGTGATGCGTTGCAGATCCGTCATCTGCCGCACCAGGCCTTCCGCAGTGAGGTTGCCGGCGATGTGGCAACACCCGCCCAGCACCCTCTGCGCGCCGAACTCGCGGTCGAGGCGGTCGAAGTGCGCCAGACCGTTTAGAAGCGGCAATACAAACGTGTCCGGCCGCATGGCTGGGTAAATCGAGAGGATCGCGGACTCGAGGTCATAGGCCTTGCAGGAGAGCAGGACTAAGTCATAGTCGGGCTTGAGTTCGGTGTGCAGTACGGTCCTGACCGAAATGCCGAAGCTGCCCTGCGCGCTCTCGACGTTGAGGCCGCGCGCCTTGAGGGTTTCGGCGCGCTTGGGCCGCACGAGGAAGGTGACGTCGATATCGCTCTTGCCAAGATGGGCCGCTTGCGCCAAGCGGCCGCCGAAATAGCCGCCGGTGGCGCCGGCGCCGAGCACCAGGAGTTTTGGAGACATTGAAATAAGGGGCCGTGTGGTGGTTTAGTGGCGTGGTTCGGTGACGTGACCAGCGTGTGCTGGAGCGATCACGAGTATGCGGCTGTGTGG
>JAYVST010000380.1:0-12263 GCA_043775255.1 Burkholderiales bacterium | reverse complement strand
GTATATGAAGTGGCGCGTGGGTTCGACGCAGAGGACGCCTACTCGCGCGCGGCTTCCCCCGGCGTGACGACCTTTCCGGCCCGATTGCGCATCGGCGTGGCGAAGTCGCCGGAGTTCTTCGGCGACCGCTTGCAGGCGCAGGAATACGCACGTGCCTTCGCGCGGGCCACGGAACAAGGGGCGAAAATCGTTCAGATCGATTTCAGCGCGTTTGCCGAAATCGCAGCCCTGCTGTATCAGGGGCCGTGGGTCGCGGAGC
Organism: Burkholderiales bacterium; assembly: GCA_043775255.1. GTDB lineage: Bacteria > Pseudomonadota > Gammaproteobacteria > Burkholderiales > JAEUOS01 > JAEUOS01. The sequence continues at coordinate 12,004 of JAYVST010000380.1, read as the reverse complement.
GCTATGCGGCCATCGAGGCATGGATGCGCGAGAGGCCCGAGGCGCTCGATCCGACCGTACGGGCGGTCATCGGTCAGGCGGAGAAGTTCTCCGCCGTCGACACCTTCAAGGCGCAGTATCGACTCGCGGAGCTGCGGCGCCAGGTGGCGCCGATGTGGGACGCGATCGATGTGCTGATGGTCCCGACGGCGCCGACCATCTACACCATCGAAGCGGTCAATGCCGAACCGATTCTCCGGAACAGCCACCTCGGTACTTACACGAATTTCGTCAATTTCCTCGACCTGTCGGCCATCGCGGTGCCGGCGTCCATGCGCGCCGACGCTCTGCCCTTCGGCGTGACCTTCATCGCGCCCGCCTGGGCCGACGCCGCGCTGTGCAAGCTCGGCATGGCGTGGCAGAGGGAAGCCGGCCTGACCTTGGGCGCGACAGGCGCAAGCATGCCGCCGGCCGGGGAGGTCGTGGGCACGCCGGCGGCGGCGCCGGCTGCGGGACAGGTGCGCGTGGCCGTGGTCGGCGCGCATTTGTCGGGCATGCCATTGAATCACCAGCTGCTCTCGCGCGGCGCGCGCCTGGTGCGCGAGGCGCGGACGGCATCGACTTACCGGCTGTTCGCCCTGCCCGCGACGCGGCCCGCAAAGCCGGGATTGAAGCGGGTCGAACAGGGCGGATGCGCCATCGCGCTCGAACTGTGGGACATGGCGCTGGCCGATTTCGGCAGCTTTGTCGAGGAAGTGCCCGCGCCACTGGCGATCGGGACGCTCGAACTCGACGATGGCACCCGCGTCAAGGGTTTTGTCTGCGAGCCGCACGGCCTTGAGGGCGCCGAGGACGTGTCCGGCCATGGCGGCTGGCGCGCATACATCGCGAGCCGCGCCTGACCGTCTGGTTCACCCGTTTCTTTCCATTTCCAAGGAGCAATCGATGAAGCGACGCAACTTTCTGCAAACCGGCGCGCTCGGGGCCGCCGGGGCTGCCGCGCCCGCACTCTGGAGCGCCGCTGCCATGGCGCAAGGCCGTCCTAGGGACGTGCTGGTTGTGGCCAACGAGTTCGGCCCCAACTCCCTCGATATCCACACCGTCGGCGCGAATCGACCGAGCTATTCGGTGTCGTGGATGTGCTATGACCGTTTGATGACCTTTGGCAGGAAGAAGCTGCCGGACGGCCAGGTGATGTACGACTACACCAAGCTGGAGCCGGAACTGGCCGAATCCTGGAAGATCGCGGCCGACGGCAATTCGGTGACCTTCAAGCTACGCAAGGGTGCGAAGTTCCACGACGGCGCCCCAATCACCGCCAGAGACGTGAAATGGTCGTTCGACCGTGCCGTGACCGTGGGCGGCTTTCCGACCTTCCAGATGAAGGCGGGCTCGCTGGACGAACCGAAGCAATTTGTCGCGGTCGACGACCTCACCTTTCGTGTCGATTTCGTACGGCGCGACAAGATGACCATGAATGACCTCGCCGTTCCGGTGCCGGGCATCTACAACTCCGAGCTGGTGAAAAAGAACGCCACGCCGCAGGACCCATGGGGCCTGAACTGGACCAAGAACAATGTCGCCGGCGGCGGCGCGTTCAAGGTCGAGTCATGGAAACCCGGGCAGGAGATCATCTATGTCCGCAACGACGAATGGAAGAACGGCCCCTTGCCGGCATTGAGGCGGGTGATCCAGCGCGATGTTCCGAACGCGGGCAACCGACGCGCGCTCCTGGTCAAGGGCGACATCGACATGACCTACAGCATGCCCCCGAAGGATTTTTCCGAGATGGTCAAGGAGGGCGGCAGCATCAAGGTCAATTCGATGCCGGTCGAGAACGCGCTGTTCTATCTCGGCATGCTGACTTCCAAGGCGCCGTTCAACAACACCAAGGTGCGGCAGGCGGTCGCATACGCGGTGCCCTACGACAAGCTCCACGAAGCCGCGCTTTACGGTCGTGGCGCGAAGATGTACGGGGCCACGTCCAACGAGGTCAAGACCACGGCCTGGCCGCAGCCGACCGGCTACAAGACCGACATCGCCCGCGCCAAAGCTCTCTTGAAGGAGGCCGGTTTCGAGAACGGCTTCGAGACCACGCTGTCGTTCGATCTCGGCGGCGCCAGCATCAACGAGCCGATGGCGATCCTGATCCAGGAAAGCCTGGCGGCGATCGGCATCAAGACCACCATCAACAAGGTGCCGGGCGCCAACTGGCGCGCGCAGTTGCTCAAGAAGGACATGCCGCTGATCGTCAACCGCTTCGGCGGCTGGCTCAACTATCCGGAGTATTTTTTCTACTGGTGCTATCACAGCCAGGACGCGGTGTTCAACACCATGAGCTACAAGAATCCGGCTCTGGACAAGATGATCATGAATGCCAAGTTCGCCGAAAGCCGAGCCATCTACGACAGCGAGGTCAAGGCGATGCTGAAGCTCGCCTACGAAGAGGCGCCGCGCATACCACTATTCCAGCCGGTGATGGATGTGGCGATGCAGAAGAGCGTGCAGGGCTACATGTACTGGTTCCATCTGGAGCCCGACTACCGGCAGATTTCAAAGAGCTGATGGCGCCGTTGGCGGGCGTAGCGATGGCGGTATCGACGCATCAGCGCGGCACGGTCGTAACCCGTCGCCTGGGGTCTGGGCCCGGCCCGCCTTGACGGGATTCGGGATGATCGGTCATAAATTGCTTGCGGAGCTTGGATGAACAAGGATGAGTTGGCGACCTATGTCGCCGCCGCTGCGGCGGCCTTAGATTTGAAGATCGCGCCCGAACACCTGCCGGGGGTGCTGGTTAATTTCGAGCGGCTGGCCGCGATCGCGGCGCAGGTCAACGCCTTCAATCTCGAACCTGCGGACGAGGCGGCGCCGGTGTGGCGGCCATGAATTCACTACACAACTTGAGCGCGCTGGCCGCCGCCGCCAGGGTGCTGGCGGGAGAAACCACTGCGACGGCGCTGGCCGAGGCGGCGCTGGCGCGAATCGCCGCGATCGATCACAAGGTCAACGCGTTTACCGAGATCACCGGCACGCGGGCGCTGGCGGAAGCCGCCTCGATCGACGCCGCACGCGCCGACGGCAAACCGCTGCCTCCTCTGGCCGGCGTGCCCTACGCAGTCAAGAACCTGTTCGATATCCGGGGCATCACCACGCTGGCGGGGTCGAAAATCAATCGCGAGCGCGCACCGGCGGTGCAGGACTGCACCCTGGTGGCGCAGATGCAGGCGGCCGGGGCTGTGCTGGTGGGCGCGCTCAACATGGACGAATACGCGTTCGGCTTCACCACCGAAAACACCCACTACGGGCCGACGCGCAATCCGCATGACCTCACGCGCATTGCCGGCGGCTCGTCCGGCGGCTCGGCGGCTGCGGTGGCGGCCGGCATGGTGCCGCTGAGCCTGGGCACCGATACCAACGGCTCGATTCGGGTGCCTTCGTCCCTGTGCGGCATTTTCGGCATCAAGCCCACCTACGGGCGGCTGTCGCGCAAGGGTTCGTATCCTTTCACGGGCAGTTTCGATCATGTCGGGCCGTTCGCGCGCAGCGCGTACGACCTTGCGGCCGCCTATGATGCCCTGCAGTGCATCGACACTGGCGATCCGGCGCAGTCGGCCCTGGATGTCGAGCATGTTTCCGGAACTCTCGGGCACGGCATTGACGGTCTCTCCATCGCTTTGGCCGACGCATACTTCGAGCTCAACGCGACGCCTGCGGCACTGCAGGCGCGCGATCTGGTTGCGCGCTCGCTGGGTGCGACGCGGCGCGTGTCGATGCCCAAGGCGGATCTGGCGCGCGCCGCGGCCTTCGTCATCACCGCAGCCGAGGGCAGCCAGTTGCACCTGGCCGATCTGCGTTCGCGGCCGAACGATTTCGATCCTCTGATCCGCGACCGTTTCATCGCCAACGCCTTGGCCCCCGCCGCCTGGTACCTGCAGGCGCAACGCTTCCGCAAATGGTTTCACGACCAGGTCATGCGCGTTTTCGAAGACGTCGACATCATTCTGGCGCCGGCCACACCCACCCATGCGACAGTGATTGGCGCCGAAACCTTCGACCTCAACGGTCGACTGGTGCCGTCACGGCCTTCAATGGGCTTGCTTACCCAGCCGCTTTCCTTCATCGGCCTGCCGATCGTCGCGGTGCCGGTTCCACGCGCCGACCAGTTGCCGATCGGCGTGCAGGTGATCGCGCGTCCCTGGCGCGAAGCCGACGCGTTGCGCGTGGCGGTCTGGTTGGAGCAGCACGGTGTTGCACAATCGTCGGTCGTCAACCCGTAAACAGGAGCACTTCATGCCGGACATCAACATCCCCGAGGTCGTCGCCGAAGTCGAGGCGGCGTTCCAGCGCTACGAAGTCGCGCTCAACACCAACGACGTCGCGGTGCTCGACGAACTCTTCTGGAAGGACGCGCTCACCATCCGCTACGGCATCGGCGAGAACCTCTACGGCCATGAGCAGATCGCAACGTTCCGTTCAGCGCGCTCGCCGGTCGGCCTGGCGCGCACCATCCATGGCACCGTCATCACCACTTACGGCCGCGACCTGGCCACCGCCAACACCCTGTTCGAACGCGTGACCATGTCCGGCAAGGTAGGCCGCCAGAGCCAGACCTGGATGCGCACGCCCCACGGCTGGCGGGTGGTGTCGGCGCATGTGAGCGTAATCGCGAAACCGGCGTGATACGCGTCATCCTGCTGCGTCTGGGGGGCGCCATTCCCAACCTGGCGGGCGTGGTGGTGGTCACCTTCCTGCTCACGCGCGCGCTGCCGGGCGACCCGGCCGCGTTTTTCGCGGGTGCGGCGGCGACGCCCGAGGCAGTGGAGCAGGTGCGCGAAAAGCTGGGGCTCAACAAGACCTTAATCGAGCAGTTCGGCCTGTACTTGCGCGATCTCGGGCACGGTGATTTCGGGCAAAGCCTTTCCACCGGACAGCCGGTGCTGACCGAACTGGCGCAACGACTGCCGGCCTCGCTCGAACTTACCTTCTGCGCGTTGCTGTTCGCGACCGCCATCGCCCTGCCTCTCGGAGTGCTCGCGGCGACGCGGCCGGGCTCATGGATCGATCACCTGTGCCGCCTTGTCACCACCGCAGGGGTCTCGCTGCCGACATTTTTCACCGGGCTTTTGCTGTCCTATGTCTTCTATTTCCTGCTTGGCATCGCGCCTGCGCCGCTCGGGCGCTTAGACCCGGTGTTTGCGCCGCCTGCGGCGATCACCGGCATGTATCTGATCGACAGCCTGATGGCCGGAGAGGGGGCGGTATTTCGCGCCAGCCTGGCGCAACTGGTGTTGCCGTCGATCACCATGGGGCTCTTCGTTCTGGCGCCGCTGGCACGGATGACGCGCGCTTCGATGCTGGGGGTACTGTCGTCGGACTTCATCCGCACCGCGCGCGCCTCCGGCCTGTCGTCCGTGACCATTCTTTACACCTACGCGTTCCGCAATGCGCTGCTGCCGGTGGTCACCACGCTGGGCATGGTGTTCTCCTTCCTCCTGGGCTCCAACGTGCTGGTGGAGAAAGTATTCGCCTGGCCCGGCATCGGCTCGTACGCAATCGAATCGCTGACCGCTTCCGACTACGCGCCGATCCAGGGCTTCGTTCTCACCATGGGGGTGTTGTATGTGCTGCTCAACCTTGCCATCGATTTGGTGTATGGCCTGATCGATCCGCGTGTCGGCATCGAGGCATGATGAACTCCACCGCCCGCCATATCCGCTACGTGCTGTCGGAAAACCCGGTGACGCTGGGCGCTTTCGCCCTGTTCACGGCCTTCGTGCTGCTCGCGCTGTTCGGCCCGCTGGTCGCGCCCTTCGATCCGCTCGCCACGGACACCGCGCGCGCCATGCAGGCGCCTTCACTGCGCCACTGGTTTGGCACCGACGCGCTCGGGCGCGACATCCTCTCGCGCATCATCATCGCCACCCGCCTGGATTTCGGCATCGCCGTGGCGGCCGTGGCGATGTCGTTCGTGCTCGGCATTGCGCTCGGGTTGGCAGCCGGTTTCTTCGGCGGCTGGTGGGACCGCATCATCCTGCGTCTGGCCGACACCATCATGGCGTTTCCATTGTTCGTGCTGGCGATGGGCATCGTCGCCGCGCTCGGCAATTCGGTAGCCAACATCGTCTACGCGACGGCCATCATCAACCTGCCGTTTTATATCCGGGTGGCGCGTGCCGAGGCCAACGTGCGGCGCAACGCCGGCTTTGTCGAGGCCGCGCGCCTGGCCGGCAACAGCGACTGGCGCATTTTGTCGCACCACATCTTTCCCAACATCCTGCCGCCGGCGATGGTGCAGGTATCGCTCAACATGGGCTGGGCCATCCTCAACGCCGCCGGCCTGTCGTTCATCGGGCTCGGGGTGAGACCGCCGATTCCCGAATGGGGCATCATGGTGGCCGAAGGCGCGACCTACATCATCTCCGGCGAGTGGTGGGTGGCGTTTTTCCCCGGCATGGTGCTGATGCTGGCGGTGTTCTGCTTCAACCTGCTGGGCGATGGCCTGCGCGACATCATCGATCCGAGGCGCCGCACATGAGAATGCGACCCGACACCGGGGTGGCGCTGCTTGCGGTGGAGAACTTCGGACTGGAGTTCCGCACGCGCTCCGGCGTGGTACACGCGCTTGAAGGCTTGAATCTGGCCATCCGCAAGGGTGAAACCGTCGGCCTGGTAGGGGAAAGCGGTTCCGGCAAGTCTGTGCTCGCTTTCGCCATGCTGGGTATTTCCGACGCTGCGGCGAGGATCACCGGCGGGCGCGCGGTCTTCGGCGGGATCGATCTGCTCAAGGCGAGCGAGCCGGAGCTCGCGGAAATCCGCGGACGCGAGATTTCAATGATTTTCCAGAACCCGCGCACGGCGTTGAATCCGATCCGCCGCGTCGGAGCGCAAATCGAAGACGTGCTTCGGCGGCATGCGGCGGTCAAGTCTGCGGATCTGCGCGGACGTGCGATCGAGGCGTTGCGCTCGGTGAACATTCCGGATCCGGAGCGACGCTATTTCGCCTATCCGTTCGAGTTGTCGGGGGGCATGTGCCAGCGCGTGATGATCGCCATAGCGCTGGCCTGCGGACCGGCGCTCTTGATCGCCGATGAGCCGACTACCGGGCTGGATGTCACTACCCAGGCAGGCATCATGGACCTGATCGCCGCGCGGGCGCGCGCCGCCGGGATGGCAACTCTTTTCATCACCCACGATCTCGCCCTGGCCGCCGAACACTGCGATCGCATCATCGTCATGCATGCGGGTCACATCGTCGAATCCGCCCCCAGGGATATGCTGTTCGCGGCGCCGCGCCATCCCTACACCGCGCAATTGATCCGCGCCACACCGGCGGCCGATTCGGCGCTGCAAGCGCTCAGTTCGATTCCCGGCAACCTGCCCGATCTCAGGCGCGCCGATTTGCCGGCCTGTCGCTTCCGCGAGCGCTGCGATCGTGCCAGCGAGATCTGCGCCGGACCCCTGCCGCCCATCGCCGCTGCGACGACCCGCGGCGTGGCCTGTCATCATCCCCTGCGGGAATTCGCGGAGGCCGCGTGAGTGCCGTGCTGCTTGAAACCATCGGTCTGGCGCGCCGCTTCGCCGTCGGCAGACGGCGCGGCGCCATGAAACATGCGCCGATGCTGTATGCGGTCGATGATGTGAACCTGCGCATCCATGCCGGCGAATCGGTCGGACTGGTGGGCGAGTCCGGCTGCGGCAAGTCCACCCTGGTGCGCCTGATCGCCCGCCTGCTCGACCCGAGCGACGGTGCGATCGTGTTTCGCGAACGGGACATCGGGGCGGTGCCTGCGGCGCGCTTCGCCGGCCACGCCGAGCGTGCCCGGATCCAGATGGTGTTCCAGGACCCCAGCGACAGCCTCAACCCCCGCTACAGCGCGGCCGACACCATCGCCGAGCCGATGCGCCTCCTGGACGGCTTGTCCGGGGACGCCGGTGCGGCGGTGCGGGAACTCGCCGCCGCGGTTGGCCTCGCCCCGGAGTTGCTGGAGCGCTTTCCGCACCAGCTGTCCGGTGGTCAGAAGGCGCGCGTGGGCATCGCCCGCGCACTGGCATCGAGACCCGACCTGCTCATTCTCGACGAGCCCACTTCCGCGCTCGATGTATCGGTGCAGGCGATCATCCTGCAACTGCTCGCGCGGCTGCGCCGCGAACGGGGTCTGGCTTACCTGTTCGTCTCCCACGATCTCAACGTGGTGCGTCTGTTGTGCGACCGTGTGGTGGTGATGTACCTGGGCCGGGTGGTGGAATCCGGGCCGGCCGGGCAGGTCTTCGCTGATCCGCGCCATCCGTACACTAAGGCACTGGTGTCCGCTATTCCCGGTGCCGCCGCGGCAGGGCGCGGTGAGCGTATCCGCTTGTCCGGCGAGGTGCAGAGCCCGATCGATCCCGATCCGGCGGTCTGCCGATTTCATGGCCGCTGTGCCGCCGGCGTCGCGCGCTGCGCTGCGGAAATGCCGGCCTTGCGTGAGACGGAAGCCGGGCGGTCGGTCGCCTGTCATTTCGCATGAGTGGGGCAGCATGAGCGGGGCGGCATGAACGGGACGCGCAAGAATGCACCGCGCAAGCCCGTCGGCGACGGCCGACCGGTCGCGCAGAAAGCACCGGATTCCGACCGGCGGGTCGGTCTTGCGGTGCGGGTGTTCGAGGACATCAAGGGCGACATCTTCGATTTCCGCCTGATGCCCGGCGACCGCTTCACCGAGGCCGAAGTCGCACAGCGAATGCAGGTCAGTCGCACGCCGGTTCGTGAAGCGTTGTATCGCCTTGAGTCCGAAGGCTACCTCGAAGTCATGTTCCGCAGCGGCTGGCGGGTTCGACCGTTCGATTTCCGCAAGTTCGAAAATCTTTATGACGTGCGTGTGGTGCTCGAGACCGCCGCCGTGCGGCGGCTGTGCGAGTTGCCGGAACGCCCCTCGCTCGACGCCCTCAAGGCCGTTTGGCTGGTGCCTGCCGGCGAACGCATCGGAACCGGGCGGCTGGTGGCCGCCGCCGACGAAGCTTTCCATACCACCCTGGTGGCGGCCACCGGCAATGACGAAATGGCGCGTATCCACCACGAGGTGACAGAACGGATCCGCATCATCCGCAGGCTCGATTTCACCAAGGAACAGCGCATCGACGCCACTTATCTCGAACACGCCAAGATCCTGCGTGCGGTGCTGCAGCGTCGGGTTGACCAGGCGCAGTTGCTGTTGCGCACGCATATCGAGGAGAGCAAGGCGGAGGTTCGCAAGATCACTCTGCACATGCTGCACGAGGCACGCGCTGCGGCAGCCTGATCCGGAGCAGCCTGATTCGCGCCGGCCCGATCCGAGGCAGCCTGATCCGCGCCGGCCCGATCCGAGGCTGCCTGATGCGCGCCGGCCCGATCCGAGGCAGCCGGCGGGCAAGCCGAGATTTGCCGGTGGCCGATGACATTGGCATCGATTTCGGTGGATAATCATGGTTTTACACGCGGTGCTTAAAGTCGGATGTCGTTCAGTCATTGGATCCAGGGTTTGTCGATCCAGGTTCGGTTACTGGTGTTGGCCCTTGTCATCATGCTCCCGCTTTGCGGATTGGTCGCCTACGGCACCATCCGCGCGCACGCCCAAGGCGAGGTCGAGGCCCTGGAGCGGGCGGCGGTACGCGCGCGCCTGACCGCGGCGCGCGTCGACGACCAGATCATCAAGGTCGACGCCATCCTGGCGTCGCTTGGCAGCGCGCTGACGACGCGCCCGGAGGACGCGTTGCACGCGCAGGCCGTTCTGGTTGCGCTGCGCCCGCAGCTGCACCCGGCGTTCGGCGCGTTCCGGGTCAGCGACGCCGAAGGCATGGTGGTGGCGAGCGGCAACGGCGGGTTCGGCTCGATCGCCGACCGGCGCTATTTCAGGCGCGCCCTGTCGCTGCCGGGCCTTGCGGTCGGCGAGGCGACACGCGTATTCGGCAGCGATGAGTGGACCCTTGGACTGGCGCGCCGCATCGTCGGCCAGGGCGGCGCCGCCACCGGGGTGGTATCGGTCATCACGCGGCTGGCCGGCTTGCAGGAAATGCTCGACGCAACCGACCTGCCGGCGGGGTCGGTCGTGACCCTGATCGACGAGCAGGGCGTGGTGCTGGCGCACACGCGCGAGTTCGCCACCTGGGTCGGGCGCAAGCTGGAAGACACGGCCGAGTTCGCCTCGCGCGGCAGCCAAGTGCGCGCCACCGACATCCGCGCCACCGCCGACGGCGCCGAATGGCTTTCGTCTGTTTCGACCCTGACGTCGGCGCCATGGCATGTGCATGTCAGCATTCCGGCCAGCGAAGCGCTCGGGCCGACCCGCAACGTCACGCGCTGGTCGATCGGCCTGATGTTCGTGTTCCTTGCCGGTTCGTTGTTGCTTGTCTGGCGTGTCGCCGGCGCCCTGTCCGGTTCGATCAAGGCCCTGACCGGCGATGCCGAGCGGCTCGGCGACGGCGACTCCGCCCACCGCAGTGCGGTGACCGGCGGCGGCGAAGTCGGGGCGCTGGCGGGCGCATTCAACCGCTTAGCCGAGCGCTCGGTGCAGCGAATGGATGCATTGCGCGACGGCGAAGCGAAGTTCCGCGCCATGGTAGAAGCCTCGCCGGTGGGGATTTTCCTGGCGCGCTTAGACGGCAACACCATCTACACGAACCCGGCCTACTTACGCATCCTCGGACTGTCGCAGGAGGACGCGCGCGATCTCGGCTGGATCCGCGCCATCCATCCCGAAGACCGCGACAGCGTCGCCTCGGCATGGCACAAGTCGATATCCTCCGGCAGTCGGTTCCATGGTCACGGACGTTACCTGCATGGCAACGGCAAGGTCGTGTGGTGGCAGGTGCGGACAGCGGAAGTGCAGGTGGATGAAAAGCTGGTCGGGCTGGTGGGCATGGTCGAGGACGTAACCGAGGTGCGCGAGGCGCAGGCGGCCTTGGCCGACAGCGAACGGCGTTACCGCGCGATGTTCGCGTCCAACCCGCAGCCGATGTGGGTGTACGACGTCGAGACCCTGCGCTTCCTCGATGTCAACGACGCCGCCGTCGCCCACTACGGCTACAGCCGCGACGAATTCCGCGCCATGAGCGTGCTCGATATCCGGCCCGAAGAAGAGCGCATGCAATACGAGCGGCCCGGCCTGCCCGCCTCGATCGGCACCATCATGCAGGGGGTGCGGCGCCACATGCGCAAGACCGGGCGGCGCATCGAGGTCGAGGTGTCGTCGCACGACCTGATGTTCAAGGGACGGCGTGCGGTGCACGTGCTGGTCAACGATGTCACCGAGCGCAGCCGCGTCGAGCGCGAGATCATGAGCCTCAACGCCGAGCTTGAAGCGCGAGTGAGCGCGCGCACGGTCGAATTGACGGCGGCCAACAACGAGCTCGAAGCCTTCACCTATTCGGTTGCGCATGACCTGCGCGCGCCCCTGCGCGGCATCGACGGTTTTTCCGCCCTGCTGGTCGAGTACGGCCGCAACAAGCTCGACCGCGAATCGGTGTCCTACCTCGAGCGCATTCGCGAAGCCAGCCAGCGCATGGGCGCGATGATCTCCGACCTGCTCGATCTCTCGCGGGTGTCGCGCAGCGAATTGTTCAGGCTGCCGGTGGACCTGTCGGCGATGGCGCGCGAAATTTGCGACGAACTGCAGCGGGTCGATCCGGGCCGGGAGGTCGACTGGCGCATCGCGCCCGGCCTGAAGGCGCGCGGCGATCCGGGTCTGATCCGACTGGTGCTGGACAACCTGATCGGCAATGCCTGGAAATACAGTGGCGAAGTAGGACGTCCGGTGATCGAGTTTGCCGCCGGCCACGACAAGAGCGGCCGTGGCGATTTCTTCGTGCGCGACAACGGGGTCGGTTTCGACATGCAGTATGCCGGCAAGCTTTTTTCAGTATTTCAGCGCCTCCATTCTGCGCAGAAATATGAAGGAACCGGCATCGGCTTGGCGACGGTCAAGCGGATCGTCGAACGCCATGGCGGCGGCGTCAGCGGCGAAGGCGAACTCGGCCGCGGAGCGACATTCAGGTTCTGGCTACCTTAGGT
>JAYVST010000379.1:0-2268 GCA_043775255.1 Burkholderiales bacterium | reverse complement strand
GGCTCGACCTTCCGCTTCACCATTCAGGTGCAGGCGGCCAACCTGCCGGCCACGCGTTCGCGCGATCTGGTGGGGGTGCAGGCCGAGCTTGCCGGCAAGCGGCTCCTGATCGTCGACGACAACGCCACCAATCGCCGCATCCTCGCGCTGCAGGCCGGCAAGTGGGGCATGGTCTCGAAAGACACGGAGTTCCCGCACCAGGCGCTGCAGTGGTTGGCGGAAGGCGAGCGTTTCGATGTGGCGATTCTCGACATGCACATGCCGCAAATGGACGGGCTGGAATTGGCACGCTCGATCGGCAAGGGCCATGCCGCGCTGCCGCTGGTGCTGTTCAGCTCGCTCGGCCGCCGTGAGGCGGACGACAACGGCGGCGTATTCAAGGCCTATCTCGCCAAGCCCTTGCGCCAGTCGCAGTTGTTCGACACCCTGGTGAGCCTGTTGTCGCGCGAGGTGGTGTCCAGGGCCGCGCCGGCGGGCCCGGCCAAGACGCAGATGGACCCGGACATGGCCGTGCGTCACCCGCTGCGGATTTTGCTGGCCGAGGACAACCTGGTGAACCAGAAGCTGGCACTGCGCCTGCTGCAGCAAATGGGTTACCGTGCCGACCTGGCCGGCAACGGGCTGGAGGCGGTGGAGTCGGTAGCGCGCCAGGTCTACGACGTGGTGCTGATGGACGTGCAGATGCCCGAACTCGACGGCATGGACGCCACCCGGCGCATTTGCGCGGCCTGGCCGCTTGGGCGACGCCCGCGCATCGTGGCAATGACCGCCAACGCCATGCAGGGCGATCGCGAGATGTGCATGGCCGCCGGCATGGACGATTACGTCACCAAGCCGATCCGCGTGAACCAACTGATCGATGCCCTCAACAACGTGATTCCCCGCAAGGACTCGGCATGACTGAACCCGTGATCGATATGGCCGTCTACAACGAACTGGCCGACACCGCCGGCGCCGAATTCGCCGCCGAACTGGCCGGCACCTTCATGGAAGAGGCGCCGGGCATGCTGGCCGAATTGCGCGCCGCGCAGGCCTCCGCCAAGGCCGATGCCTTCCGCCGCGCCGCGCATTCGCTCAAGACCAACAGCGTCACCTTCGGCGCCACCCGCTTGGGCGACATGGCGCGCGACATCGAACTGGGCGGGCTTTCGGGGGAGGCCGCGCCGCTGGATGCGCTCGAAGCCGAATACCGGCGCGTGGCCGCCGCCTTGACGGAGCTGATCGGTGGCTGAACACGGCGCGCGGCTGCTGGTGGCCGACGACAATAAGGTCAATCGTCTGTTGCTCACGCGCAGCCTGGAGCTGCAGGGGCACCGCGTGGCGACTGCCGAAAATGGCTTAGTCGCGCTCACGATGTTGCGCGAAGAATCCTTCGACCTGCTGCTGCTCGACATGGAAATGCCGCAGATGGATGGTTTCCAGGTGCTGGAGAACATGGTGGCGGACAGCAAACTGCGCGACCTGCCGGTGATCGTCACCAGCTCGCTGGAAGGGGTGAAACACGTGGTGCGCTGCCTGGAACTGGGCGCCGACGACTTCCTGCAAAAGCCGGTCAACCCGGTGATTCTCAAGGCGCGCATCAATTCCAGCCTGGAAAAAAAGCGCCTGCGCGACCAGCAGAAAGACCTGGTGCGGCGCTTTGCCACCTCCGCCGTGGCCGAAGACCTGCAGCAATCCGGCTTCGCCTTAGGCGGCCGGCGCGTGCAGTGCACGGTGATGTTTTCCGACATTCGCGGCTTCACCGCGCTCACCGAATCGCAGCCGCCGGAAGAGACCATCGAGCTCCTCAACACCTACTACGCCCTGATGTTCGACGCCATCGCCGGCCATGGCGGGGTGGTCAACCAGATGATCGGCGACGGTCTGATGGCGATTTTCGGTGCGCCGCTGCCCTTGGCCGAGCCGGAGCTGGCGGCGGTGCGGGTGGCGCTGGACATGATCGAAACCATCGAGCTCTTCAACGCCGAGCGCATGGCTTTGGGCAAGGAGGCGATCCGCATCGGCATCGGCATCGCCTCCGGCGAAGTGGTGGCCGGCTACACCGGCACCCAGGAGCGCGCCACCTACACCTGTGTGGGCGACACCGTCAACCTGGCGGCGCGCCTGGAGGCGCACACCAAGGCGGCCGGGCGCGACATATTGGTCGATGGCGCGACCCAGGCCGCGCTCGGCGACCGCGTGCCGGTCGAGGCCATGGGCTGTGTGCAGTTCAAGGGCAAGGGCGCGGCGGTGGCGGTGTTCGCGGTCAGCGCGCAGGCGCAGCGGTGA
>JAYVST010000378.1:0-3811 GCA_043775255.1 Burkholderiales bacterium | reverse complement strand
CCTGCACCTTCGCTTGCACCTTCTTGTCTGAGCCCACCCTCACTCCTTGATGCGCCGAAACGACGCGTAATGATCGTCGGTGTAGTAGCAGGCCGCCGGCGCATTGCGTTCCCAGTCGCGGCTCTCGCCGCCGCAGACAATGCGGCGCGCGCCACGGTTGCGCGCACCGGGCGTCTCGACGGTGTATTCACGGTAGAAACCGCGCCGCTTTTTCGGCAGGTTGCCTTCGAAATTGCCGAAGGTCGATCCGTCCTTCGGGGAGGCGAACGGTCCGCCCTTGCGAATCGCGGCGAATACCGCGCGCCCTTCGCGCGGCAACGCGGTGGCATCGATATCGCCGGGCGCGAAAGCGAATGCCGGAAAATGCGCCATCCATGCGAGAACGAACAGGCACAGAAAGCGTCGCAAAAGCCGGGGCGTGAACAGGAATGGCGGTTTCATGGCCGGGGAGGATAGCCTAGACTTCAAGAAAGCGCAGAACTTCGTCGCTGCGCGCGCGGGTATCGCGATACCCGAGATCGATCAGCGCGCGCGTGTAGCTCGATTCGAACAGTAGATAGCTGGCAAGCGCCGATCCCTTGCGGTTCATCGCGCCGATGCTGCGCAGCATCGCGCGCACCGGCCAGGGCAGGCTTCTGACGTGGCGCGCGGCGAGTGTATCGAGCCGTTCCGACGGCGAAATCACGAGCACCTCGACCGGGCGCAGCGAAACGTCGCCACGCGCGGCCGCCTCCGGCGGAATCAGGGCGAGCGTCTTGTTGATGCGCAACGCCCGTTCGATGTCGACGTTGAGGCTGTCCAAGAAGATCGACGACAACGCATGGCCGGCCACCTGCGCCAGCGACGGGTAGGCTTCACCGCGAATACGGTCGGTCGGCTCGCTGATGCGGCCGGCGCCGATCACCAGGATGCGCGAGGCGCCCAAGTGGATCGCCGGGCTGATCGGTGCAATCTGCCGCATCGATCCGTCGCCGAAATACTCGCGATGGATCTTGATGGCCGGGAAGATGAACGGGATCGCCGACGAGGCCAGCAGATGATCGACTGTGATGCGGGTACGCGCGGAAACGCGCTGCTGGCGCGCCCAGGCTTCGATGCCGTCTGCGGCCTGAAAGAAATTGACGCTCTGGCCGGAGGCATAGCCCGAAGCAGTGATGCACAGGGCGCGCAGCGCGCCGGATTCGATCGCTGCGTCAATGTTGTCGAACGGCAGGTTGCTCGCGAGCAAGTCCCTGAGCGGCGCGTTGTCGAGCAGGGCGCGGGGCGAGGAGCGCACCACCCAGCCGGCCACCAGCGCGCCCAGCCAGTGGGCACCGGTGCGCCCGATGCCCCACGGGTCCGATCGATACACATGATGCGCGTGGAAGTTTTCCCACACTGAACACAGGTAGTCGATCGCCTGCCCGAAATCACGCGAAAAACAGGCCAGGGACGCCGCATTGATGGCGCCTGCGGACGTGCCGCAAATGATGGGGAACGGGTTGACGGCGCGGTCGGGCAGGAGTTCGGCAATGCACTTGAGCACGCCGACCTGATAGGCGGCGCGCGCACCGCCGCCGGTGAGAATCAGGCCGGCATGGTTTTCACCACGGCCACTGGCAGGCATTGGCGCGTTCATTGGCGCGCCAGTGCCAAGCATGGCCTGGGGATCGGTTGGCGAGTACTTACCATGGTCGGCATACTAGCAGCCCGTCGGACTTGGGGCGTCGAAAGCGAAAATCGGCCCCAGCGAGGACAGTTTTTGCCGCATTCGCGGTCCCATAGCCCGGCTATGGGGCAAGAAGGCGGTGAAAAATGGACCGCTGCGGCCGATTTGTAGCCGACGTTCCCCAAGTCCGGCGGGCTGCTAGCAGTGGAGCGAGGTCGGCCTCAAGCGCCATGCTGACGCGATCGTAGGCAGAATTCCTACCTCGGGGCGCGGCACGGTGCGACTTCTGCACCGGCGCCGTCGATTCCATACTGCCTCCCAGCGCATCAACCACAGCGAACCCGGAGGATCATCATGCAACAAACCGAAAGCGGCAATCAGTTCAACCCGTTTGGTCTCTTAGGCGACGCGGACGCCGTCGCGCACGCGCTCAATCGCGCCAAGAGCTGGAACCTCAAATCGCGCGTGTGCCATCCGCTCGACCGCCCCTCGCGCGCGCGCCTGTCGAAAGAATTGGCGCAATTCGACGCCTTCATCGACGCCGAACCGATCCGCGAATCCAGCCGCGCCAAGTAGACGGTCGGCAGCCTGCGGCGAGCCGGCGCCAGCGCTCAGGCGTCGCCAGAAGTGCGCGCTGCGGCGATGCGGCGCCATACCTCGCGCCGATAGCTTTCGCTTGAACGCCCCCAGTCGGCGATTTCCGTTAGCGTACGCCCGCAACCCACGCAACTGGCGCCATCATCGGTCAGGCGGCAGATGCCGACGCAGGGCGACGGCACGGCTTGACCGGGTGGCAGCGCGTCCATCGAATTCATCTCGGTTGCGCGCCCACTGTCAGTAGCCACGGCCACGGTCGATCACGCCGGCCACCGCCTCGCCGCGCTCCAGCGCGCGGATCTTGCCGGCGATCTGGCCCATCGATTCGCCCACCAGGGTCATGGCCGACACATGCGGGGTGACGATCACCTTCGGGTGGCGCCAGAGCGGAGCGTCTGCCGCCAGCGGCTCGGCCGCGAACACATCCAGTGCAGCCCCGGCTAAGTGCCCTTGATCGAGCATTTGCAGGATGTCTCGTTCAACCATGTGCCCACCGCGGGCGATGTTCACCAGCGCCGCGCCGCGCGGCAACTGTTTGAGCGTGTCGCGGCACAGGACGCCCTGCGTGGCGGCGGTCAGCGGCAACAGGCACACGAGGAGGCGGGTGCCGGCCAGAAATGCGCCCAGTTCCCCGCCGGCGAAGCATTCGACACCCGCAATGGCCTTGCGCGAGGCACTCCAGCCGCGTACCGGAAAACCCATGTCGCGCATGAAGCCGGCCACTGCACATCCCAGAACGCCCATGCCCATGATGCCGATATCAAAGTCGGCACGAGCGCGCGGCGGCAGGCGTACCCATGCACCGGTTCGCTGCTGTCGCGCGTAGTCGTCCATGCGCCGCAGGAACGTCAGCGCACACCAGGCCACGTACTCCTGCATTTGCGCCGCCATCCCGGCGTCGTCTAACCGAACCACCGGAATATGGACCGGCAGATTAGTGTCGTTTAACACCGCGTCGGCGCCGGCGCCGATATTGAGGATCGCCTTGAGCCTCGATTGGCCGGCGAAAAATGCCGCCGGCGGCTTCCAGCAAACCGCGTAGTCGCACACCGGGGCGCCGCCGGCGGCCCAGTCGTGCACGTGCGCCTCCGGCAAGGCGCGACGCAGTTCCGCGATCCACGGCTGCGGATCGGGTTCGTCGGCGAAAAACAGGACGTGCGGCGCCACGCGCTCAGGCAGCCGCTTCGAAATCGACCAGTTCCGCGCCTTCGGCAACCTGGTCGCCGGCGGCGAAATGGAAGGACCTGACCGTGCCGGCGGCCGGCGCGGCGATGGTGTGTTCCATTTTCATCGCCTCCATCACCAAAAGCGGCGCGCCCTTTTCCACCTTGACGCCCGGGTTGGCGAGCAGTGCCAGCACCTTGCCCGACATCGGCGCACGTAAATGGCCGAAGGCGTCAGCATCGTCGTCGCCCTCCGCTGCCGCCAGGAGCGGATCGACGAGCTCTAAATCATGGCGCAGGCCACCGATGAAGACCGTGCGCTTGACCCCGTCGGCGACCACGCAGGCGTCGACCCGTTCCTCGCCCCAAAGGAAGGTCACGCGTCGAGCATCGCGGCGGCCCG
>JAYVST010000377.1:0-2095 GCA_043775255.1 Burkholderiales bacterium | reverse complement strand
GGTGGAATAGAGTCGGGCGATGTCGCGGCCGCGCGGCGTTGGTGCAGCCCGGCGCGCGTGACCGGATGATCCCGCGCGGCCTGCAAATCCATCCCGAGCTGCCCGAGTTCTTCACCGCAACGATCCGCGATGATGTCGCGCGCTTCGGGCGCTGGCGCGCAGCATCTCTTTCAAGCCGCTATAGCGACTGCAAGTCAGGAGCGCAAACATGAGCATCAAGCTGGGCTACTTCACCATGCCAGTGCATCCGCCACAGCGCAACCCCACCGAAACCCTGCGCGAGGACCGCGAAATCATCATCCTGGCCGACCAGTTGGGATTTCACGATGCCTTCGTCGGCGAACACCTGTCGGACAAGATCGAGAACATCACCAGCAGCATGTTGTTCCTGGCCACCCTGATCCATTCGACCAAGACCATCAAGCTGGGCACCGGGACGACCAACCTCTCGCACCTGCATCCGGTGCTGGTGGCGTCGCATGCGGCGATGTTCGACCATCTCGCCTCCGGCCGTTTCATCCTCGGCATCAGCCCCGGCGCGCTGGCGTCGGACGCCGAGGTACTGGGCATCCTCGGCGAGGACCGCAACAAGATGTTCACCGAAGCCATCGATGTGATCCTGCAGATCTGGGAACGCGACCCGCCCTACGACATCGACCTGCCTGACAACCGCTACAAAGTGACCACGCGCGTCACTTTCGACGAGGCCACCGCGACCGGCATGCTGTTCAAACCTTACCAGCAGCCGCGCCCGGAGATTGTGGGTACCGTGGTGGCGCCGCACTCGAAAGGCGTGATCGCCATGGGTGAGCGCGACTTTCACCCGCTGTCGGCCAACTTCCTCTATGACCACTGGCTGCCATCGCACTGGACCAACTACGCGCAGGGCAAGGCGAAGGCGGGGAAGCCGGCCAACCGCGCCGACTGGCGTGTGGCGCGCACCATCATGGTCAATGACGACGACAAGGTGGCAAAACGTTATGCCAAGAGCGATGCGAGCAGCCCCTATCGCTTCTATTACCGCAACCTCCATACCAAGCTCAGGCGCGGCAAGCGCGACGCCGTGTTCACCGATTCCGGCGTCACGCCGGTTGAACCGGTGCCCTTGGACGAGATCGTCGATCGGCTGGTGCTCGCCGGCGGTGTGAGCGAAGTGGTGGATCGGATTCTCGAACTGCATGAGCTCACCGGTGGCTTCGGCGAACTGGTATACGCCGGCCTCGACTGGGCCGAGCCGGCGCTGGCACGGCGCTCGATGGAGTTGATGGCTACCGCAGTGATTCCCCAGGTAAATAAGGCGCTGGCGAAGAACAGCTGACTATTCCACGTTATCGGTTGATTGGTCCCAGCCAGCCGCACCTGCGGACGGGAAAGTTCAAGGTCAGGCCGCGACCATGCGTGCGAGCCGCTGGCGGATGATTTCGTCGGCCTCGCGCATGATGCGGTCGATCAGTTCCTTGCAGGTCGGAATGTCGTGGATCAGCCCTGCCACCATGCCGCAGGACCAGGCGCCGGCTTCCATCGCGCCTTCGAGCATGATTTTCGGATAGACACCGGCCACTTCCTCGATGATGTCTTCGAACTTGAGGTTGGCGCCGAGCGTTTTCTCCTTTTCCAGCAGGCGATCCACGGCGGCATTGCGCAACACCCGTTCGGTGTTGCGCAACGGACGCATCACCAGGCGGGTATCGAGCTCGCTAGCGGCGACAATGGCCTGCTTGACGTTCTCATGCACCGGCGCTTCCTTGACGGCGATGAAGCGGGTGCCCATGTTCATGCCTTCGGCGCCCAGCGAAAGGGCGGCCACCAGCGAGCGGGCGTCGGCCATGCCGCCGGAGGCGACGAAGGGAATCTTGAGTTCCTCGGCGGCACGCGGTAGCAGGATAAAGTTGGGAATGTCGTCTTCACCCGGATGTCCGCCGCATTCGAAACCGTCGACGCTGACGGCGTCGCAGCCAATCGATTCGGCCTTGAGCGAATGGCGCACCGAGGTGCATTTGTGGATCACCTTGATGCCGGCCTGATGCAGGCCCGGCAACCACTTCTGCGGGTTGTTGCCGGCAGTTTCGACCACCTTGACACCGCCATCGACAAT
>JAYVST010000376.1:0-11310 GCA_043775255.1 Burkholderiales bacterium | reverse complement strand
CCAAGCCGCCGACGACCGACCTGCCGGTGTATCTGCGCGACGCCCGACCCGCGGTGGACTGACGGCCCTTCCGGTCACTGCATCCACGGCGGCCACGCGGGACGTATTGCGGGTATGGCCCACCCACCGTCACCTCGCATCCATACGCGCGGACTGATCCGCGTAGCCACCCTGGTCGGCGCGACGGGCCTGGCGTTGTTCGCGCTGGTCTCCTGCGCCCATCTGGCGCTGATCAACCGTCTGGTGCCTGGCGATACGCATACCGTCGAACGCGACATCGCCTACGGCAGCCATCCGCGTCAGCGCCTCGATGTCTACCGGCCGCAGGTCGCGCCACAGGCAGCGCGCGGCGCGCCAGTAGTTGTTTTCTTCTACGGCGGCGCCTGGACCGGCGGCGACCGCGCCGACTATCTGTTCGCCGGCGAGGCCTTCGCCGGCCGCGGCGTCGTCACGGTGGTCGCCGACTATCGCTTGTACCCGGAGGTGAAGTTCCCCGACTTTGTCGACGATTGCGCCAGGGCGGTAGCCTGGGCGGCTCGCAACGCCGCTCGCTTCGGCGGCGATCCGAAGCGCATCTATTTGGCCGGCCATTCAGCCGGCGCGTACAACGCCGCCATGCTGGCCTATGCGCCCGATTATCTGGCCCAAGCCGGCGTCGACCGTGCGGCCATCCGCGGCCTGATCGGGCTGGCCGGGCCCTATGACTTCCGCCCGCTCACCGGCCCCACCACGCGCCTGATCTTCGGCTATCCGGATACCCCCGATGAGACCCAGCCGATCCATTTTGTCGGGCGCACGCCGGCCGCCAGTCTGCCGCCGGCGCTCCTCCTCACGGCCAGTGAAGACAGCACTGTCAACCCCGCCAACAGCGCGCGTATGGCGGCTCGCCTGCGCGCAGCCGGCGGCAGTGCCGAAGAAATCGCCTACCCCTCGCTCGACCATGGCCGCATCGTCGGCGCGCTGGCCGCGCCGCTGCGCAGGCTCGCATCGGTCCTCGACGACATAACGCGCTTCATCAATGCGCATCCGTAGGCGAACGCCACAGCCTGACGGGGAAGCGTGCAACTGCGGCGCTTGACAAATACCACCCTCGCGCCGCTGCCGTTATCATGCCCGGCACGTATCGCCGACCATGAAAACGATCGTCCTGCAGTCCTACCGCACCAGCGACGTGCCCACCTGGATGGCCGCGTGCATGGCCAGCGTGCGCGCGTGGTCGCAAAGCCGGGGCTGGGCCTATGCGTTCATGGACGACGCTTTTCTCGCGCTCGCCCCGGCCTGGGCGCGCGAGCGCTGCGCCGGCAACCCGTATGCCGTGACCGACATATGCCGCCTGGTATGGCTGAAACGCATGCTCGACCGGGGGTGGGCATGTACGGTGTGGGCCGATGCCGACCTGCTGGTGTTCGCGCCCGACTCGCTCGACATTCCGATCGGCCGCGGCCACGGCTTCGCGCGCGAACTGTTCCTGCAGGTGGCCGCCGACGGCCGCGCGCTACCGATTCATGGCATCAACAACGCGCTGATGGCATTCGAGCGCGGCGACAACATGCTCGACGCCTACCTCGCGGCCTGCTACGCGCATCTGCGCGTTCTGGCGCCGGGCCCGGAGCCGCGCACCGCGCTTGGCCCCGCCATCCTCGCCGAACTAGCCACACAGCATGACTTGCGGTTGATCGAAAGGGTTGGCCTGTTCACCCTGGCCATGATGCAGGACCTGGCCGGCGGCGGCGGAACGCACGCACGCGAATACCTGCGCCTGTCAGCCACCGCGCCGGCGGCTGCCAACCTGTGCCATTTCATGCGCAACGCCACGCGGGCGGCGGATCGACCGCGCTTCGATGCGATCTACAACCGCGCGGTGGAATTGCTGCTCGCCACGCGCGGCGGCGTGATCGCCGGGGCGCCATAGGCGCAAGGTTCAGACCGCCAACGCGCCAGCGGCGCGATCATTGGCGCGCCGGTGCCGCGACCATCCGAGCACCGTATCCACGGGTCACGGAACCTGAGAAGATTGCGTAGCGAGCGGGTCGATTTCGGGTCGAACAGCACAGCCGACCTCCCGGATGGCGAAGCACAGACCCCAGATCGGGCCGCGCAGTAGAAATACTCACAGGCTCTCAGGCGGTCTGGCGGTCTGGCGGTCAAGCCAGGATTCGAAACCCTGGTGCCAGGCCGGCGGCAGCCAGCGCAGGAATGTCTCCTCATGGTCGAGAAAAAATTCCTGCAACCAGAGTGCGGCTTCGCGCACTTGCGGTCGAATGAGGCCGCCGTCAAGACCGGTGGGTACCGACAGGTAGCCGTAGCCGGCTGCGGCACCATCGGGCGACACCACGCCTGTCAGGGTCTCGCGCAGTCGCAGCATTCCAGTGGTCTGTTGCGCGATCTGCTGCATGAGCCAAGCCGCGCCATCCCGTACCGTCGCGGGCAGGCTTCCGGGCTGACTGAAAAAAAGGGCGAGCAAGTCGCTCTTGCGGAACATGCAGGCCGACAACGGGGTACCGGCCCAGTCGCCCAACCCTGCGACCAGTGGCGGAATGTGCCGCAGCGGCTCCTTCCAGGCGCCGCTTGCCGCGAACACGTCGGCATGCAGGAGGGCGCCACTGCCGTCGATCAGGCGGATGTCGCTGGCGCTCACCCCCACCAGCGCATTGTGCTGATGCAGATGAACATGGCGCTCGACAAATTGCCGATCCGGCAGATCGCCGGCTTTGACAAACATCAGCAGAGGTCCAGTGGCGGCGGCATAGGCGCGGGCCAGTCGCTGGTGGTCCGGCAAGGCCAAGTCGGTGTCGTAGCCGCGCAGCTTGCGACCGACGGGCGCCACACCCGCGACGGCCTGACGTGGCAGCACAAGTTCCAGCCTGCCGTACGTCTGCAGTAGCGCCGCTTCGACCGAGGCCGCCAGCGCCGCGTCGTCGCCTGCTTCGAGCACGACCAGGCTGACCAGCGGCGCGCCGAGGTGGAGCGATTCGGATGGCACGCGAGCCATGAATTCGAGGCGCCGAAGATAGGAAAGCGCGCCGGCGCGACGCTCGGCCGAAAGTTCGATCAGATCGACCCATTGCTCGAGAAAGCGCAGCATCCTGGGTACCCGCGAACGGGTCTCGAAGCGCGGCCGGTAGTTGCCATCGGCGATGATCACCAGTTCATTGGCGCCATGGATGCGGTAGACCGACAGGCACTCTGTAAGGTAGTCCACCCTTCCCGCATTGAGCAGGAGTGCGTGGCCCAGGGTGATGTCCACGCCGCGCGGGAACGCCCAGGTCGGCAAGGTTTCGAAGAACCTTGTCGCCACCGTGCGCCCGGCCACCATGCCGCACGGGTTGGAAAACGGGAAGGTGCCGGTGACCTGCTCGGGTGTGCGTGCCACTTCCCTGCGGGCGATGCCCATCATGTCGAACCATGTGTAGGGCAGGTGCTTGCCGGCCCGCATGTCCTCGATGGCGAGGTCGTGGCACAACAGCAGGTCGTGTGGGTGGCCCAACGCGCCGATGTGGGCCGCGAGGCGAGCGAATTTCGCCGGCAGGAACAGATCATCGGAGTCCAGCAGGCACACAAAGTCGCCGCGCGCTACCGCCACGCCGGCCGCGAAGGCCGCCGATTGCCCGCGATTTGGCTGAAAGATCGCCCGCACGCGCGCGTCGCCGCTGAAGCCTTCGATCACCGCGCGCGAATCGTCGCTCGAGCCGTCGTCGATGACGATCACCTCGAAGCGATCGGCCGGATAGTCCTGCGCCAGCACGCTTGCGATCGCCTGGCCGACAAAACGCGCGTAGTTGTAGTTGGTCACCAAGACGGAGAAGAACGGGACGGTCACCATTACCCCCCCGCGAGCAGGGTCTCGCAGCGCTCCGCTATGGCGGCAATGCCGGCGGCCGGGTCATAGGTCGCATGGGCGGCGGCGAAACCACGCGCTGCCTGACCCATCGCGCCGTCGGCGAGCGCGCGCTTGAGCAGCCGCCCGAGCTGCGCGCCGCCTTCGGGCTGGACCGACAGCGCCAGACCGAGCGATTCGAGCCTGTGCGACGTCATCGTCTGCTCCATGTGCATCGGCAGGAGCAAGAGAGGTTTGCCCGCCAACAACATCGCCGCAGTGGTGCCCTGGCCGCCGTGGCATACCGCGATATCGCATTGCGCACGGGCCGCCTCGATGTCCACCGGCGCTTCGGAGAAACGCATCGAGGCCGCTGTGAAGCGGCGAATGGTGTCGCGCGCCGCGCCCGGCACATGGGCCAGCACCCGCACCGGCGCGTCGCGCAGCGCCACCAGCACGCGGTCGAGCGCGCTGTAGCCGGCCTTGAGGTAGGCGAACACGCGCGGCCCCTCGCCTTCGGGCCATTCGGCCGGCGCGCCCTGCCCGAGGGCAAACACCGGCCCGTTGAAAGTGGTCGGCGCGCGCCCTTCGTAGTGGTCGAGCGCGGCAAACGCGCACATTAATTCTGCGTCGGCGGCGAACAATTCGTGCAGATGGAGGAGCGGCGGTGCGCCCAGCGTGAACATCACCTCGTTGGCGGTATGGCGCACGCGTTCCTCGGAGTCGGCCTGGCGTGCCGTATTGCCACGCTGCCACCAGCGGAACAGGGGCAGCGGATGCAGCGATGGCGGAATGCAGAAGCCGTCACCCAGGCTGACGCGCTTGAGTGCAAGGCCGCGGGTGGCCAGCAGAGCGGTGGGCGCATGGTCCATCACCACCATGTCGGCACGCAACGCAGCCAACAGGTTGCGCCAGGCCCGTGCGACGCCGGTGAGCGCGCGCGGGTTGAGAAAGCCGAAGCGCATCAGCAACTCGGGGTAGCTGGCCGCCTCGGGCAGATTGGTCACCTGCCCGGTCCAGAGCGGCGCCTGGAACCAGGGAATGCCGTGCGGGCCCAGCAGCAATTCGGCGCCGCCCAGTTCACGCGCCACGAACAGCGCTTCATGCCCGCGCCGCCGGAGTTCCAGTGCCAGCGGCAACAGCCGCGCGAGGTGACCGTAGTCGCCGCCCAGTTCCCACGCGAAGACGATTCTAGCCATCGCAGCATTGTAGGCGAGGGGTTGCCGGTGAAGCGGTGGCGAAGGGTGGAAACGCGGCAGGTTCATTGCAGTCGGGACGGTGCAATAAACAACGGCACCTTGCGGTGCCGTTGGTGAACTGCCGAACCGTCTGCCAGCGACGCCCTAGGACGCCAGGCGCTCCTTGCGCTTGCGACGCGCCATTGCAAGACCGCCCAGCGCCAGGCCTGCAAGCGCCAGCGTGCCGGGTTCCGGCACGCCCTGCGGCTGGGTGGAAATCTGGAAATTGGACTGCCCGAACGGGACATTGCCAAGGCCGGCCGGATCGCCTGAACGGGCGAGGGCATTGAACGGATTGCAGCCGGTAGCACTTGGTTCGCGGCCTTCCGCCACGGCTGTCGCCGGATTGCCGCCTGCATTGCCGATGCCGAAGCCGATATCACCGTAACTGCAATGCTCGCTGCCGGTTGACGTGTAGGTGCCGGCCACCTCGGCGACGATGTCATAGTCGATATTGAGCGAATCACCAGCAGCCACCAGAACGGCGGCCGAGTGCGGGCCGCCGCTCCCGAAGGCGTTGCTGGTGGTGTCGCTGCACGTCAAGTAGTTCGCAAGATCCCCTGCATTCGACACGCTGCCGCCGACATTGTCGTTGCAAGTGGTGCCATCGACGCGGCCATGATCGCCCGCCACCAGCACGTTATTGAAACGCAGGCGCAATTGCAGGTCGGCATAGCCCGTGCCGGTGCCGGACACGTTGATGCCGCCGGAATCGACGTTGTAGTTGAACGTCACCAGTTGCGCCACACCGGTGGTGTTGTTGTAGATGTCGCTGTAGGACGCCTTGGTATTGGCGAAGAAGGTGCCGTTGCCCGAAGCGCGTGCGCCGAAGTATGACTGCGACAGGAAGTTGGTGAAGCCATAGGTGTGGAAAAAGCTGCTGTTGCCTGACCTATCGCTATTTGAACGAAAAAAATCGCCACCGTTGGCGTTGCCGTCCATGACAGAGGCGCCAGGTCCGGTTGCTAAACCAAGAGTCTCGTTGGCCGTCAGGCTGATCGCCGGGCCGACGGCAAACGCACCAAGCGGAGCTGCGCCGAGGGCGCCGGCCAACGCGAGAACCAGGACCTTGGGTTTGAGTTTACGAACAATCTGCATGATGCCTCCTTGAAAGTACGGGCCAAACCTGCACCCAACAGGGTTACTTGCCTCAATTGCGATCCCCGAAACCATTAAAAAACATCGCAAATTCGGGTCGATCAAAGCGCTTTACGTGCAAAAATCGAACCAAATAAATTTTTCTTTTAGATATCATATAGTTAAATAATTATTCAGGATCATATTTTTTCAAGTGTAAAAGTTTTCGACAATTGAAATCTGCTTCATTTGCACGATTGACTCGAAAGAGCTAATATTTTCGTCGAAACCGATAGTCCGAAAGAGCTAACGGGCACGGGCTGCGGGCAGATCGTTTGGGGGGGTCGGGGCCACGAGTAGCACGTCGGAGTACATGCCGCCAATCGCGCCATGATCGTCTGGACGTCACACCCCGCCAAGCCCCATGCCGCCGGAATGCGATACCGGCAGCAAGCAACGCCGACCGCACCTGCCTACTTGGCCAGCCGCTCGCGCAACCCCGGCAGCGCCGCCAGTGCGGCCCGCTCGCCTTCGAGAATGATCTCGTGACGCGCGGCGAAATCGGTGCCGGAGACCGCCGACTGCGGGCGGATCACGATATCGGCCTCGCTCAATTCGCCGCGCGCGATCGAGCGGCCCATGATGGCGAAGGTTTGCAGCAGGATGCCGCCCAGATCGTCGACGCGGCCATTTTTCGGCTGTTGCGAAACATCCACGGCGATGACGATATCCGCGCCCATGGCGCGCGCCGCGCGTACCGGCACCGGGTGGGTCAGGCCGCCGTCGACGTAGTCGCGCGCACCGATCCTCACCGGCTTGAACGCCCCAGGCACCGCCGAGGACGCATGCACCGCAGTGCCGGTGTTGCCGCTGCGAAACACGACGGCGTCGCCGCTGGCGAGATCGGTGGCCACCACCGCGAATGGCCGCGCCATCCGCTCCAGTGCGCGCCCTTTGACCTGCTGGTTGACCCAGTTCTCCAGTAGCTCGCCTTTCAACACTCCACGCGTGATGCCGGAAATCGACCAGTCCGCGAGCACGCCCTCTTCCATGCCCAGCGCCAGGCGCTGCATGGCGAAGCCGTCAAGGCCGGAGGCATAGAGCGCGCCGACCATGCTGCCGGCGCTGGTGCCGGCCACCATGTCGACGGCGATACCATGCTGCTCCAGCACCTTGATGACGCCGATGTGGGCGAAGCCGCGTACCGCGCCGCCTCCCAAAGCTAGCGCGATCCTTGGGCGCGGCTTGGGTGGCGTCGGGGCGACTACCGGCGGCACATTGGCCACCGCCACCGGCGGCGACGTCGGCATGCGCACTGCGCAGCCCGCCAGCGTGACGGCGAGCAGCGTAAACGCGCAGCTGGCGTAGGGAGCTCGTGCGATCCAGGCAATCCGGCGATTGGTGGCAAAGGGGCTTTTCATCGCATCACTTTAGCGCGCCAAGCTGGCGAAATTGTGGCGCCATGGCGATGAATCCGGCGGCTTCGGCCGGCGTCCCTGTCGCCCGACGCCGGCATGCCTGTGTAAGATGGAATTCCGCCCACATGAAAGACTGGCCATGACCGCCCCCAACATCGCGCAGAAAGCCCCCTATGCCCTTGACCTTGCCGCCGGCGACTATTGGTGGTGCTCTTGCGGCAAATCCGCCAAGCAGCCGTTTTGCGACGGCTCGCACAAAGGCAGCGAATTCACTCCGCACAAATTCACCATGGAAGAAGCGAAGAAGGTGTGGATGTGCGGCTGCAAGCACACCGCCGGCAAGCCTTTCTGCGACGGGTCGCACAAGACGCTTTGAGCGAAGTAGGGCTGTGGCGGGATCCCCTCACCCCGACCCTCTCCCCGCACTGCGCGGAGAGGGAGCGAACCACGCTGACTTAGCAGAGCGGCATCTCGCACTGCGGGGAGAGGGAGCGAACCACGTTGACTTAGAAAAGCGGCATCTGCGGACCTGGCTCGCTTGCAGCGCGTGACGCTGGTGTTCCGGAAGAGCCCGACTTGGCAGACCTGCGTGGTCCAGGTGCGCTGCCGGCGGGCACCTGGAATCGTGTGGTGTCGAGGGCATAGTGGCAATTGCGTTGGTTCAGGCCCAGGCGCGCGCAGGCCTTCTCGAAGCGCTGGGCGATGAGTTCGGCGAAGATGCCCTCGCCCTTCATGCGGACGCCGAAG
This sequence comes from Burkholderiales bacterium, assembly GCA_043775255.1. Lineage (GTDB taxonomy): Bacteria > Pseudomonadota > Gammaproteobacteria > Burkholderiales > JAEUOS01 > JAEUOS01. The sequence continues at coordinate 3,013 of JAYVST010000376.1, read as the reverse complement.
CGCGAATCGTTGTCGGCGCCGCCGCGCATCTGCTGCACCACGCTCATCACGTGCGCCGCGCGCAGGGGCATGTGGCGCGCGAGCCAGTCGCGGAAAATGTCCTTGAGCTCATGGGCCAGACGCAGCAGCACATAGGCGGCTTCGGTCGCGCCGGCGTCGCGCGCGGCTTCGAGCGCGGCTTCCATGCCGGCGTCGTTGACCATCGGAATCACCGGCGCGGTCATCACGCCCACCGGAATGCCGGCTGCGGCCAGCGTGCGCATGGTCTCGATGCGCCGGTACGGCGCGGCCGCGCGCGGTTCCAGCGTGCGCGCGGTTTCAGGATCCATGGTGGGCACGGAGATGTACGCCTTGACCAGCCCGCGAGCCGCCATGGGCGCAAGGATGTCGATGTCGCGCTCGATGAGTGACGACTTGGTGATCAGGCCGACCGGCTGGTTGAACTCCGCACACACCTCAAGCAGGGCGCGCGTGATCTTCCACTCGCGCTCGGCCGGCTGGTAGGCGTCGGTATTGGTACCGATGGCAAGCGTCTCGCACACATAGCCGGGCCGCGCCAGTTCGGCGCGCAACAAGGCTGCCGCGTTCGACTTGGCGAAAATCTTCGTTTCAAAATCGAGCCCCGGCGACAACCCCCAGTAAGCGTAACTCGGCCGTGCATAGCAGTAAGCGCAGCCATGCTCGCAGCCATAGTAGGGATTGACCGACTGGTTGAACGGCAGGTCGGGCGACTGGTTGCGCGAAATGATCGACTTGGCGACTTGCGCCGTAACGCTGGTTTTTGGTAACGGCGGATCAGCGCCGCCGGCCGCCCCTCCAGCCTCTCCTGCCCCTCCTGCCCCTCCAGCCCCTCCAGCCCCCCCAGCCCCCCCAGCCTCTTCGCATGCTTCCGGCTCATCAGCACGCGACCAGCCATCGTCGACCGTTTCGCGGCTGAAAGCGTCAAAGCGCACCTGCGGCGACAACTGCGCGCCGCGCCCCTTGAGCGTGGGCGCCGCGTGAAACCTGACCGGTGCCTCGTCGGCAGGGACGCTCTCGCGCGTGCTCATGCGCGCCCGCCACGCCGCACGAGCGCCGGAGCAGCGCTTGGAGAGGTGGAGCCGGGCAGTTCGGTTTCGCTGCCAGATGTCAACGCCATGTCGTTTTTCATGATTTTAGGTCGCCTGAATATAACTGTCTTTATGAACAGTATATCAATTCGGTGACTGGCGCAAGACCTGGTCGGAATCGGCACCCGCATGCCGTTTTCTCTGCGCCCAATCGGGCAAGGAACTCAACGAGTTGATGTTCGTGCTCGACGACGCGCCCCAAAGCCCCACATGATGGCCGCGCGTCGGCGCGGCAAACACGCCACCCACTCCGCCCCTGCCGGCTGATGCGGCGCCGCGACGGGCGCAGTCGCCGTGCAGCGCTTCAGACCGCCGCACGCGGCGGCGACAGCCGCGCCAGCAACCATGCCCAAAACGCGCCACCGGCCACCTTGGCGGCGAACTGCGCCACCACGATGCCCGGCAATAGCGCACCGAAAGCGATGGTGGGAAAGAGCAGCGAATCGACTGCGGCGCCGGCCACGTTGGAGAGGTTGGCACGCTTGAGCCACGAACCGCCGAGCCGCGCGAATACCGCCCAATCGACCAGCGCTGCGGCCGAGAATGCGCATGCCGAGGCCACTGCGATCATGCCGGCTGCGGGATTGAGGCCATAAGTCAGCGCACCGGTGGCGGCGATCAGCGCGGCCATCTGCCAGGCCTTCAGGCGTACGTGCAGCCAGTCGCGCAGCGCCAGGTCCAGTCCGATCAGGACAAACGCATTGACCGGCGTGATCGCCGGCCCGAAGGCGGCGACAGAAAGGTTCGCCAGCGTCATGGCGGCGGCGTAGATGAAGATGGCGGCGTAAAGCGTCACGGCGGGCTCTCTGACTTTGCGGAACGGCAGAAGGAATGCTTAGGCGCAATCGAATGCACGCGATCTTCGGTTGTCATGCGCGCGCGTGCGGCCAAATCGGGATAGCTTCAGATGATACGTTGATGCCGGCAAGGACTGCTGCACGCGCCCGCGGAAGAAGTTGCGCTGAACCGATTCAGCCACCGGCCTCATCGGTCGGCAAGGGTCATGGTGCGGCGACGCTTTCGGCTGCATCGATGCTGATAAGCTAAAAGCCTCCACAAGTCCCGCGTCCATGAAAACCGCCCTCATCGCAGGCGCCACCGGCGCCACCTCCAAACGCCTGATCGAGGTACTGCTTGCCGAGGCATGGCAGGTAATCGGCGTGTGCCGCCACCCGCCGGTGTCACCGCACCCGGCGCGGCTTTCCTACCTGCGCGCCGATTTGCTCGACCGTGAAGACTGCATGCAGGCGCTGGCCGGCGCCACCGGCGTGACCCACCTGTTCTACACCGCCCGCGCACCTTTCGGCGAAGGCGGGGTGGAAGACGTGGCGACCAATGTGGCCATGCTGCAGAACGTGCTCGATGCGGTCGGCGGCGCCGCACCGGGCCTCATCCACGTGCATCTGGTGGAAGGGCAGAAATGGTACGACGTGCGCCTGAAGCCGCCACGCACGCCGACGCGCGAGGACGACCCGCGTCACATGCCGCCCAACTTCTACTACAACCAGGAAGACCTGCTGCGCGCACGCGCGCCGGAGTCGGGCTGGACCTGGTCGGCCTCGCGCCCGCACTTCGTGTATGACTTCTCGCCGGAGCGCCCGCGCAACATCGTCTCGACCATCGGCGCCTGGGCCGCCATGTGCGCGGCGCACGGCCTGCCGCTCGATTTTCCCGGCAGCCACGGCGCCTGGAACACGCTCGTCGAAATTACCGATGCCACCCTGCTGGCGCGCGCCATGGTCTGGATGGCGCAAAGCGACAAGGCGCGCAACCGTGCCTACAACGTGACCGACACCTGCCAGTTCCGCTGGCGCTGGCTGTGGCCGCGCATCGCCGCGCACTTCAACCTGCCGGTGGGCGAAGTGCGACCGCAGAGGCTGGCCGAATCGATGCGCGACAAGGCG